>NZ_CP026114.1:600000-756439 GCF_002902925.1 Paraburkholderia terrae
AACAGAAACCCTTGTTGTCGATCGCATTCAGCGTCGGGCACAGCTTGTCGTACGATGCTGAAACCTGGCGGGAAGGTCATTTCGATTACGCCTGTCGAGGAACTCGCGACGAGCAAGCCGCTCATGCCTCGTTGTGTCCAAGGGAATTTTCTACTACCAATCGTTGCCGGTTCACGGCCTGTCACCGAATCGGTTCGCCGGGAAAGCGCCTATTTATTGCGCGACGGCTCGACCCCGACAGGATTCCGCTCGAACATGACGATAGTTTCATCATCCACGCCCTCGGCCCCACGGTTAGCCCTCACCAACTGGTACGCTTCCCACACGACCCGTTTCGCAATGCTATACGGTTTCGTTGATGTCATGCCATTCATCTCCGCAGTGCAGGTTGGTAACCTTCGTCAACAGGATAACGCCGCCCCTTCGCTCCACCTTCATTACAAAAGCTTCAACACTACTACGAGCGACTCCGCCCCTCGCTCCGAAATCGGTATTCTTCCTCATGGTTTCCGCCATTTGTCATTTCCCTTTGTATTCGAAGCAAGGTTCTCACGTTCCATACCAAAGCCTGTATTGAGCTCATGCCGCCTTTACACCGGCTGCCATCGGGCCCGTAATCAGGTGTCGTCCCGACTGATCCTGGAGCAAACATACGACCCCAGTTTTGACAGCGCTTTTTATAAGTAACGATGCGTCGTCGGACGGTTTGCTTTCGCTGATCTGCTCAATACGTACCTGCCACCCTCCACGGGTAACTTTTCCACGGTCGCTCACCACCGCGCCTTTTGGACGCAGCAGCACCGGGTGGTTTGAAGCCTGCTCCTGAAAGCCGACTTCGGGAGGCATGCGCCCATCTTCAGTACAGCACCGCAGGCTCACGCCTGCGTTCGTGACACACTAAATTTTCTTTTATTAATAGCTACGCTTTTTCTGGTTGAGGAAGTCAGGGTGATCGTCGGGTAACGACCACAGCACGAACGCAACACTACTACCCAGCCCGTCATCAATGCTCGTGCGGCGACTCGGGCTGAAGCCTTGAATCCATGATAACTGCCTTATCACGGCTAGCCGGATATTCCCTGAGGCGGCTTCTTCACGGTCAGGTCCACAGTTCGTCCGCGGCATACGCCAAATGAGGTCGTCGACCTTCGCAGGGTCCGGACGCGGTGCGCCGTTGCCCCTTTCGGGTGTTCGCCGATGTCGTGTCGCTCTTGTCAAAACCAGATTCAGATGTCTCGAAAAGTTGCCGGCTTGACGCTCAGCTTGAACATGCGCTTGCGGCCTGCGAAGTCGCCGAAATGCCTGCGCTGAGCTGCGCGCAATCGCATGATCCGATTACACGCGCCGAAGTACGCGCCGACCTGATTAGCGTCGACGAGATCGGCCGGTTCTCGGTCGAGACAACAAGTACCCCGCCAACATCCTAGGCAGTGGAAGTGAAAGTCGCGGCGCAGGACCGCAACCACTTGTCGAGTGATGCAGTCGGTGGTGTCAAGCAAATCAGCACCGCATCGGGCGGGCCAGCGATGCGCAAGCATGCTTGCGTCGGCCCTGTCTACCGGACTCTCGACACTCACTTCGGAACGACCACCGAACGTCCCTTCACCAGCAACTCGAAGATCGCTTCGAGTTGCTGCACCAGTTGATCGGGCGCGACCTGCGTCAATCCGGCTATCTCGACGATCTGTCGCATGACCTGAAAGCCCGCGATGACGGCCAGAAACATCGCAGCCCGCTGGGACGCTTCTTCGCCAGGCAACATCTGCGTCAGCGGCCGCGCAAAATGTGTTTCGAACTTCCCGCGCAGAATGCCCATTGCCTGCTCATTGTTCGACGATCGCAGCATGATGAGAAAACCGTCCATTGGCGTGACGTCCGATGCCGTTCTCGCCACCAGCGCAGCAGCGATCTCGTGGCATAACGTCGGCACGTCGGGCGCCTTCGTCATGGTTTGTCGCGTGAGAATGCCCGGAGCCGAAAGAACCAGATCGATCACCTCCTGGAATAACCGATCCTTGGACCCGAAATAGCGATTCACCAGCATGGCAGTGACGCCCGCGTTCTCGGCGATCTCGCGCACGCCTACGTCGTAGCCCGATTGCGTGAATGCCTTGCGCGCGGATTCAAGGATTGCCTGACGAGTTGCAGCGCCCTTCTTGCTCAGATTTTTCATAAATTAAACAGGCGTAGACTTTTCAGATCTAAAATTATACACTCGTAGAAATTCTCCGATCAAGGAAGACACTATGGATCTGAAACTGAAGGGGAAGCGTGCTCTGGTCACGGGATCGACCGCGGGGCTGGGCGAGGCAATCGCGAAGTTGCTGGCGGCCGAGGGAACAACGGTGATCGTGCACGGTCGCAATAGCGAACGTGCAGAGGCCGTTGCGTCAGCGATCATTGCGGCGGGGGGCCAGGCCGAAATCGCGCTAGGCGATCTGGCAACCGATGCAGGGGCCGATGCGGTGGCCGCGAGTTCGAGCGAAGGCGGTGCTGTCGACATTCTGGTCAACAACGCTGGCTACTACCACCATCTCAACTGGAGCACGGCCTTGCCCGAGAAGTGGATCGAGACCTATGAGGTCAACGTCCTGTCCGCCGTGCGCATGATCCAGCGACTGGTGCCTGCCATGCGCAAGCGCGGATGGGGACGCGTGATTCAGATCGGAGGCGGACTCGCTGGCCAGCCGATCCCCATGCAACCCGACTACAACGCCTCGCTCGCCGCGCGGCACAACCTGGCCGTTTCGCTGGCGCGCGATCTCAAGGATTCCGGCGTGACGTCGAATATCGTCGCGCCCGGCGCGATTCTCGTGCCGGCCGTCAAGGAACTGCTGGAGAAGATTGCCCCGCAGCATGGATGGGGCGAGACTTGGGAGGACATCGAGCGAGGCTGTGTGCGCGACATGGTGCCCAACGACGTCGGCCGCCTGGGGCGCCCAGAAGAGATCGCGGCGGCGGTGACCTATCTGGCAAGCCCCTATGCCGATTATGTGAGCGGCGCCACGATCCGCGTCGATGGCGGCACAGTTCGCTCCGCATTCTGATCAAAGACGTAGAAGGGAACAGCCATAGCACCTACGCCGACACACCATCACATCCTGGCGAACAGCCACTTCGTTCATTTTGTCAGAGGTTCTCAATGCAAGCACCACCTACGAAGCATCGTCGCCGCTCGGCCCTTCAAGTTGATCGTCGAATCGTCATCGGTAACAACAACTTGGGAGCGAGCGCCGGCTCGTGATCGGATTGCGCCGGCGTCGCCCATCGGCGATCAGACATGGGCCACATCCTTCTTCCGGGTGTTTCCAACCCGGCTTGTATTCGAATCGCAACCGCAGTCTCCGACACCCCGTTCGAAAACGTCGCCGTCGGCAAACAGCGTGTAGGGAAAATTGCGGAAGCAGGTCAATGCCGAATGTTGATCCGCCCCAAGGGAAAGGCAGCAGAGCTGCCTCTCTCAACGCTCTCAACCTAGAGTGTCGGCGTCGATCCGCCATCGATTCGCACGACGGTTCCCGTCAAGAAATCACTCAGCGGGCTGGCTATGTAGCAAACATAGTTCGCGATATCGTTGGGCATGCCGAGTCTGCTTACCGTCTGTCGAACCACGTTCTTGAGGACGTGCTCCTTCGCTTTCTCGATGTCATCTCCCCAACCTTGGCGCTGAGCGATGTCTTGCAGGAAATGAGACAACTGCTGCGTGTAGATCAAACCCGGCATGATCGCATTGGAAGTGACTCCCGAGAACGCCAGTTCCTTCGAGAGGCACAACGTGAAATTGTTCATAGCCGCCTTCGATGCCCCATAGGATGGCATGTTGGCATGGGGCGAGATGCCGTTTCGCGAGGAAATCTGAATGACGCGCCCCCAGCCTCGCGAGCGCATCGCCGGCACAAGGCCGTGAATCATTCGAATTGCTGCGAGGGCGTTGCTATTGAACGACTCGACCCACTCGGGCAAGGTCGTATCGAAGAACGCTGCCTTGCCTTCAACCGGACCGCCCACATTGTTGACGAGGATATCGATCTGCCCGGCGGTGGCAAGCGAGTACTCGATAACCGAGTTTGCACCTTTGTCAGTACTGAGATCCCCAAGGGCATAGTAGGCCGTGCCGCCGGCACCACGAATCTCCTCAACAACTGCACTCGCTCGCGCCTCAGATCGCCCGTGCACAACGACCGTCGCGCCTTCACGCGCCAACGCTCCGGCAATACCTGCGCCGATACCCGAGGTGCTACCAGTAACGAGTGCCGTACGCCCAACCAATTGCAAATCCATAAATCCTCCGAAATGACATCTGTCCCTTCAGTAAGGATGCGACCACCGCCGCCATAGCTCCTCACGCGTGTACGTCGCACCAGTTGCCTGTTTCAGCGGACTGATAGGCCGCTTCGACCACTCGCATCACGGAGTAAGCCTCTTCGAAGTCTGGATGGGCGTGAAGATGATTCCCTGTTCGTATGGCTTCAGCCATTCCGGCGCACATGGCGGCCAGTGGGAAACGTCGCGGTTGCTCCGGATCCTCCAGCAGGTCGAGTCCTGGCACTTTTCGAAAGCATTCATCGATTGATTGCAACTCGAGCTCCCGAGCCTTTCGTCCCGCCAGCCAGAGTTGTACTTTTTGCGGCCCAAGTCCCTCGGCTCGAACGACCAATCGACCGAGTTCGCCAACTGCGTCAATCGAAAATCCTTCGCCTGCTGAAGTACACCACGACACGTCGATTGCGCCGCCGGCACCACTCTTATAGCGAGTCAGCACAGTGGCGGAATCGGCAGTGCCGTTGAGTTTTCTGGAACCGTCGGAGAAGTGAATTTCTGGCAACCTGGTGGAGATATCCGCGCAGACAGCAGCGATGTCACCAAACAACCAGACGAGCACATGCAAAAGGTGAGCGCCAAAATTTCGGAGGGCGCTCGCGCCGCTTCCGGCATCCGTAATCCACTCATAGACGTAGCCTGCGGAAGGACTGAGCAGAATTCCCGTGCGAACGTGACCACGAATCGTCAATATCCTCCCCAGCGCGCCCTTGTCTATCAGTTCCTTCGCTTGCCTGAAGCCCGGCGTGTGCCGATGCAGATTCTCGACGACGGCTATCAGGTTGCGTGACCGTGCCTCCTCTCGTAGCGCAAATGCGTGACCAAGCCCAATTGAAAACGGAAGCGGCTGCATCAGATGCTTCCCTGCTTGCAGGGCTTGCAGAGCCAACGGCGCACGAATGCTCGGACGGGGCGTCACGTCGATGATGTCGAGAGTCGGGTCAGCGAGCATTTGTTGTGCGTCCCACATTGGGCGGGGCACGCCCGTCTCGCGCGCCGCCGCTTCTGCCGTATCCCGGCGCGAAGTACATATCGCCGTCACCTCGACGCCAGGCACGGCGCGCCATGCGTCTATGTGATTCAAACCCCAGTTGGCGCCAATTACGCCCACACGAAGCGGCCTATGCGTCATATTGGGTGCCCCCTCACCGATCCAGGCCGAAGACATGCAAGGTCGACTCACCGGCTCGCAGCCTCGTCAAAACCTCCTTCTCCATCGCATCACGTTTCTCAGCCGCCAGGAGCACCTCACTGACTCGCTCATTGGGAATCGCAACAACACCGTCGGCGTCACCGACGACCAGATCGCCAGGACTCAAGAGGACATCCCCCATCATCACCGGTTTGTTGAGCCATCCCGTCGCGCCGAAGTCCTTTTCCGTGCCGCGAATGCACAATCCCCTCGCGAAAACGGGAAAGCCGACTTCTTCCAGCAAGGCGCCGTCTCTCACACCTGCGTCGATGACCAGACCACCTAGTCGCGCGACGACCGCTGCCGTCGACATGACCTCGCCCCAATATCCTGCTTCGTAGTGACCGCTCGCATAGACGACCAGGATATCGCCTGGACTGGCTGCCTTGATGGCTCGATGAATCCAGAGGTTGTCGTTCGGCGGACAATGCACGGTGAACGCCGGCCCTGCCACCCGGAAACGGGGCGCTGTCGGCTTGATCGATGACGGCAACGCTCCAATCCGGCCGCCCGCTTCGTGAAGCGTCGCTGAGCCGAGCCTGGCGGCCCGCTCAAGCTGGCTTGCGGCCAGGCCTGCTATTCTTCGCACCGGGATCGCCGTATCGGCGAACGAATAGTATTCGTCACTCATGCCGATTCCTTCAACGATTGAAGCCGATGGTATCCAAACCGGCTGCGAGCCTCATCAAGACGGGTGCCCTCTCTAGCGAGAGCGCGAATTGCATCTTCGGCTTGCGCAATTCGCTCAGCGGCGTCAAGGATGGCATCTTCATGGGCGACGGGTAGCACCACTACGCCGTCGGCATCCCCGCGCACAAGATCACCGGGTGCGACCCGGACCGAACCAATCGAAACCACGACCCCAGTGGCTTCCACTTGCACACGATCCTTGCCCGTTCGCATCCAGTGCCCGCGAGAAAACACTGGATATCCGAGCTTGCGACACAGCGCGACATCGCGGCAGATCCCGTCGATGACAGTTCCGGCGATCCCTCGACGATGGGCGATTTCCGTCAAGATATCGCCCCACACCGTCACGTCTTCCCGGCCGCCGTTGTCGAGGACGACAACCGATCCGGGAGGCACGTCATCGATATAGTCGCCCACCGTACCAGCCGGCTTCGAAGCCGGTCCATAAAGCAGCGTAAAAGCTCGCCCCGCCAATCTGAACTCATCGGCGCGTGACTCGATCCGGGCGCATTGCCCGTGAATCCCGAGCCGGTCGAGTGCATCGCTCAACGTCGCGCAGTCGAGCGAGGCGGCACGTTCAACATTTCTGTCCTGTTTCATCGCTTCAGCATCTCCTCATAATCGGCACCCATGACATGCGTAATCGACATGCCTTCCATCAAAGCCTTGCTCATTACGCTCTCGCGAGCGGCTATCTGCTCCGCGGTGTCAAGGACAGCGGCAATGTGAGAGGTAGAAATGAACACGACGGCAGTTCCGTCTGCAATCACGTAGTCGCCGGTTCGCACAGTGACGTCGGAGATCTGCACCGTCCCGCCCGTCTCCAGTTCCGCAACCCGGCCCCGCGCAGTAAGGGCTGTCGACCCACGCCCGTAGATCGGGAATCCCAGTCCGCGTGCTTCGTCGACATCGCGCACAAGACCGTCCGAGATAACGCCCGCAACGCCTCGAACTTTCGCCCCCGTCGACAAGATGCCGCCCCAGGATCCGGCGACGATACCGGTGCGCTGCTCCACTACGATGACATCGCCCCTCTGGGCCATTTCGATGGCCCGCGCACCGAGGTGCGGAGCCGATGTTCCTCTGCTCGACACCTCATCGGCCTTCACCAGCTTTACTGTAATGACTCGTCCGCATATTTTTGCTGGAGTCGATAACGGCGAAAGTCCGATGACCGTGCCCTGAAGGGACAGCTTGTCCAGGCTGTCGGAAACGGCACAGGTGTCGAGGCGGCCCAGCCGCTCCAGAATTGTGGAATCGTTCACGTTGGTTTCCTCAGCACGGCTACGATTTCGAGTTGAACCAGCATTCCGCCTCGGAGCACCGACACGACTGTATGGCGGGCCGGACGATCATGCGCGTCAGGAAATGCGCGCAACCACGCTTCGTTGACAGCACCCCGATGCGCTTCCTCGCTAACGAGAACCCGGACATGGCCGACGTCTCCTGGATCGCCCCCTGCCTTTCTCAACAGGCTTTCCATGTTTGCAAATGCGAATTGCACTTGCGCAGAGAGACCTTCAGCCAGGCGGCCAGTCGACGGGTCCACCCCCATGATTCCGGAGGAGAACAACATGTCTCCGACTCGAGTTCCAAAAGGAATCGGCACGGTATGCGAAATTCCTTCGAGATCAAAGGACTCGCGGTGCGGTCGGTCAGGGTTCATAGCCATTTTGCGAACGCCATACCGACACCCGTTCCACCTTCCGAGCGATATCCGGGGATGTAGTCGACGAGCTTCATGCGCAACCCTTCGAGAGCCCCACCTGCCGCAATCCAGTTCAAAACTTCCGAAGACCCAGACTGCAGCTTGCTTTTCGGCAAAGAAGAAAGCGACTCGCCGTCGCCCTTGGCAAGCCCCTCCAGTACCTGTTGATCGAACTCACTGTCGATAACGAAGTGGCTGAGCCCGCCAGAGGCGACGACGGCAACACGCTCTGCACCCGGCCACGATTCGATCGCCTTGCGGATAGCCTGTCCAAACGCGTAGCAGCGCGCCGCAGTGGGTTGATTCGGAGGAACATAGGTGTTGATCAGCACGGGAATCATCGGGATGATCTTGTCTTCGCGCATGATGCGGCGGCGCACGAACGTAAAGGCATGCCCCAGAGAGCGTTGCTCGTGCTGACGCGAATACTGCGCCACATCGAAGTTCTGCTGCATCAGGTTTTCAATGATGTGGCGGCCAAACTCCGGATGCCCCGGATAGGCTTCCTGCTCCTCACCGTGAAATGCCCACAGCACCGCCGCCCTCGAAGGCACGCTCATGTCGCCGTGGATAAACTCCGGTCTGTCCCAGCTTTTGTCTCCCCAGAAGACTGAAAACGTTGGCATGCAGTCATCGAGGAAGAGTTCCTCCTGGTCGTCGCCGATCAACACGACCACGTCGGGTGCGAGGTCGTCGAGCGTCTGAGCGAGATCGGCAATGGCACTCTGGACCGCGCGATGCTTCCTTTCCCAAACCTCTGGAAGGAGTTCTTCGTCCATCCAGTCGGGCTTGCGCTGCAGAAGCGCTTTATAGGGCGTGCGCTTTTGGTCAATGTGCGCCTGCTCACTCCACCACTTAGGCTCCTGACTAACTTGAGGACTGTGCGACATAGCCAGCCCTAGCACGATCTCGGCCATAAGACTCCTCATTCATCGTTTGAAGATGCGCGCTGCGCATCGATGTTTACGCGTATTCGTGGACGTCAGCTCGCGGTCCATCCGCCATCCACCGGGAGAATCACACCCGTTATGAAGCTCGCCCCAGGAGACGCCAGAAACAGAATCGGTGGCCCAATCTCGTCTGGATGAGCGGCGCGGCCGAGCGGCACTCTGTACTCGATGAGCATGCGCCAGCGCTCGCTTGCCAGGCTTTGCTGCGACATGTCCGTCGCAAAGGGACCGGGCGCCACTGCATTGACGCGGATGCCACGCGGCGCAAGCTCGACAGCCAACGCTTTTGTCATCTGCACCACCGCACCCTTCGAAGCGGCATAGGCCGAGCGTTCGCTCATTCCAAGCAGCCCTGCTGTGGATGCAACATTCACGATCGCACTGCCGGGTTTCATATGCGCAACCGCGGCGCGGCAAATCGACCACACGCCGTATGCGTTCGCACGCATGACCTGCTCGAAGTCGGCGTCCGATGTTGCCTGCAACGTTCCGCGTGCAATCGCACCGGCGGAATTCACGAGGATGTCGACGCTGCCCGCCTGCCTGATCGTCGCCTCGACCACGTCTTCCGCCGTTCCCGGCTGCGACAGATCTCCGGCGACGCAGGAAACCTTCGCACCGGCTGCAGAAAGGATGTCGGCCCGCTCTTCGAGCGATCGGCGATTCCGCGCCACCAGAACCACATGAGCTCCCGCAGTCGCCAAGGCTTCAGCTGCGGCTGCACCCAAACCTCTCGATCCCCCAGTCACGACTGCGACGCGTCCGGACAGATCAAATGGCACACAGGCACCCTTGCTCATAGCGGCTTCTCCCGCAGAACACGTCGCAGCACCTTGCCCGAATTTGTCTTCGGCAACTCGTCGAGAATCTCAATCAATCGCGGCACCTTGTAGGGCGCGAGTCGCTCACGACAGAACAGCGTCAACTCTTCCTGCTTCACATTCGCAGATGGGCGTAAGACGATAAACGCTTTCGGTGCTTCGCCACGATAGCTGTCGGGCACACCAATCACAGCAGCTTCGCTGATCGCCGGATGCTCGAGCAGAACGTCCTCGACCTCGCGCGGCCAGACCTTGAAGCCGGATGCGACGATCATGTCCTTCGACCGGTCGACTACATAGAACCAACCTTCTGTGTCGGCGCGCCCGATGTCTCCCGTGCGTAACCAGCCATCTTCAAATGCTGCAGACGATGCGTCCGGTTTCCTCCAATACCCTGCGACGACCTGCGGACCGGATGTCATCAATTCGCCAACATCGCCGCCAAAGGGCACCGTTACCCGAGACTGCAGGTCGACGATCCGGCAACGTGTTCCAGGAACCGGCACGCCGACCGAGAGCGAACCGGTCAATTCATCCACAGGCGCGCGGCGGCCCAAAGGCACCAGGTGCGAGGGTGACGTCGTCTCCGTCAGACCATAGGCGTTGTGGATGTACACACCCGTTGCCGCCTCCCACCGCTCGACTATCGCCGGCGCCACTGGAGCACCGCCGCTAAACAACTTGCGGAAATGAGTCAGGCGTGAGGAATCGAAGGCAGGATGGTCAAGAAGCGCGATATACGCAGTGATGGCCGCCACTGTCGTCGTGCAGCGGTGACGCGCCAACAGATCGAGAACCGTGCCTGCTTCGAACCGGTAGCACATCACTACGGCGGCTCCAGCAACCAGTCCAGCCGCGAAATGGGCGACTAGCCCTGTGACGTGCGAGAACGGCGCAGCCGCAAAGAGGACATCATCGGCGGTAAGTTCCAGCCATTGACGATAGACCTCCGCATTGGACGCCACATTCGCGTGAGTGATGAGTGCCCCCTTGGGCTCGCCCGTCGTTCCCGACGTGTACGTCAGGAAGGCAACATCGCTTCGATCAGTCGACCGCCTCGACGATGGGGCCGGCTCCTTGATAAGCGTCGACAGATGGCCCCATCCGTCGGGCATCTCAATGTTCTCAGCGACTTTCCCGAGGAGGGCGGGTGTGTCGCCTTCACGAAGAAATTCGTTTGCGAAAGTGACTGCAACGGAAAGGCTGCCTCCCCAGTCCAGGATCGCGCCATGAAGCGCCATCGCCTGCTCTGCTCCCACGATCGCGGCACCCGGTTCCGCGTCATGCAGATAGTGAACCAGCTCTCGTCGCCTGAGCATGGGATTGAGCGGCACGACGATCGCGCCCAGGCGCCAGACTGCCAGCACCCCGATCACCGTGGCTGGCGTATTCTGATTCAGGATCACGACCCGGTCGCCCTGCTTCACCCGGTCGGTCCACGCTCCAACCAGTGCATCGACTTTTTGGCCGAGCTCCCTGAAGCTAAACGAGCGATCGAAATACCAGAGCGCGACGGCATCGGGGCGTGTCGCCAGGTTCGCCTCAAAAGCGTCGAGCGGCAATGCCGGCTCGACATCGACGTCCGGGCCTATCCCTGGAGCGTAAAGGCGGACCCATCGGCGATCGTCGGCTGACCGCGCGTCACTCGATACTCCATCGGAGATACGGATCTCAGACATAGTCATGCCATTTCATAGAGTTCACGGAAACGGGCGGCGATCTGCTGGAGGCGCTCCGGCTCTAGCGGCCCCGCCTGCGCAGCGGCGATTGCCTCATCGAGGTGTGACCGCTCGGAGATGCCCACAAGGACCGTGTCAATCATCGGCTCGCTCAAGGCAAATCGCAGTGCGAGATTGGCCATTGACGCTCCTTCAGGCACAAAGGCCCGGAATGCATCCGCCTTAACGCGGTCCGCGTCCACTTCGGCGCGAGACAACGACGAGTAGGACTTCGCAAACCGATGAAGGTCGCCGCTTTCGCTGAGGGCGCCTGCCGCGAGAACGCGGATGCCGACCACGCCGACATCGAGGTTCGACGCCTTGGCGATCATTTCGCCGTAGTCCTGAGCCCGCCACGCGGCGACCGTCGCGATGACCGCGCTCGGGTTGATCAGGTTGTAATAGGCCTGAAAAAGGTCGAAGCGGTTGGCTTTGATGACATCGAGGATCGAGTCGGTATGACCTAGACCTGTGAATCCGATGGCCCCCACGAGTCCCTTCCGTTTCAATTCCTCCATGACGTCAGCGACCCCGCCAGGCTGCAGTACGTCGTCTACCGAAAGAACGCGGCCAGCCAGATCCCGTTGCCGACCCACGCGACTGTGCAGGTAGAGGATATCCAGCCGTTCGCGGTTCAGCCGTTCCTGGCTGCGCTCGACTGAACGAGAGATTGCGCCCGCCAGGTCATCGAGATCACCCGGTGCGAAATCGATCTTGGTGCTGATGATGGGCGAGGCTCCGAGCGCCTTGAGCGTCCTTCCCAGATTGACTTCCGAATGGCCGCCGCCATACGTCGGAGACGTGTCGAAAATATTGATCCCTTGCTCGAGTGCGCTGCCGACGACTGCGCACTGCTCCTGCTGGCTGCCGCGCACCATGAGTCCTGCCGTCCCGCCACAGCCGAACGAGATTTCAGAGACTTCAAACCCGGTACGTCCTAAACGGCGCTTACGCATGGACATCACTCCCTGACGACGCTGCATCCTGAATGACCACATGAGCTCCACGAACTACGCCGCCATTGAGCAGGCCTTTAAGAACGGCTTCGGCAGCTTCAAATCCGTGAACTTCACCTGTAAAAGCTCGAAGCCTTGTTCGCTCTGCCGAGACGATCTCTACCGCTCTTCTGAGAGATTGCGCCGATGCGCCGCGTCCACCTTTGAGCGTAAGACCCTTGCGACGAATCGTCTCCGGCTCGATTCCCGACGGCCTGGTCGAGGTGCACGCCATGATCACTCGACCGAGTGGCCCCGCCATTTCAACGGAAGCGGCGACGTATTCCACGGGCGCCTCTGTCACGACAACGACCACGTCGTAGGGTCCTTCGCGTTTCGGATCGGTAGGAAAGCTGCGCACATCTGCTCCCATCGCCGAACACGCATTGATCGCGTCTACGCCGCGAGAATCGCCGTACACGACGACTTCCGACGCTTGAGCGTGTAAAGCCACCAGAGCCGTCGCCGCCCCCATACGACTTGTGCCCAGGATCGCCACCGATTCCCCAGCCTTGATCTCTGCGCCTACGTGCAGCCATTCAACGCCAGATGCGACAGGGAACGCGAACGTGGCGAGTTCGATGGGCAAATCTTCAGGAACCTGAACCAGCACCGATTGCGCATCGAGCGTCACCGCCTCCGCGTATCCTCCCCAGTTGCAGGATGAAGCGTCCTGAACGATGTGGCCATAGCGCGGAGATTTGCAAAAGCGCTTCTGGTCGCGCAAACACCAGTCGCACGCCCCACAGGGCCGGGCGTCATCGATCATGACCCTTGCACCGCGTAGCGCCTGTATCACGCGCGGGGCGGCGGGTCCGACGTCCGCGACACGGCCGATGATCTCGTGTCCCAGAACCAGGGGCGTGGCCATCACGGGGCCGTATCCATGAAGCGTCTCGGCATCGCCGATACAAACGGCACTTCCTTCCACCCGGAGCACCGCTCCTCTCTCGCCCGCAGATACTGCGGGGAGATCGCGCAACTCCAGCTTGCCGTCTCCTACGTGGACGAGTCCTCGCATCAGACGGCCTTTTCCAGTGACGCCGCGGGTGTGGCGCCATAGAGTTTTTCCCACCAATCGTCACCGCGATTGATCGTCGCTGCAGCGCTGCGCACCTTGCCGTAGTCGCAAGTCAGTGCGGGAATCTCCGGTTCCTTGCCGTCGCGAATCTGACGAGCCGACGCGAGCAGCATGCGGCGCATGTGAACAATCGCCTTATCGGTCATGCCCAGGTGCTCGACGGTACGGTCCTGAATGGGGCCCATCGACTCCTGAACGGCAATGTCCTGCATCGTCGTGCCGTACAGCCCGGTATAGGTGGTGCCCGACTTGATGCCTTCGCGATCCTGGAACCATCGGTTGCTGGCGCGTCCCGGACGGCGATAATCGGGCAGCAGATCCTCGCCCATTCGCAGGCCGAGAAACGTTTCGTGCGCCTTCACTTCGACCGGCGAGAGCGGTTGCTCGTTGTCGTACCAGACGAGATACATCGCCGTGTTCTCGCTATCCAGCGGCACGGATGCCTGCATGTACACCGGCGGAATCATGCTGTAGAAGGGCAGCGCGTAAGCGGTAGCCCGCACGTACGCGAGGTTCTCCGGATCGGCCACGGCCTTGCGAATCGCGCCGTAGATGAACCCGAATTCAGTCTCTCTTACGTCGATTTCGGGCGACGTGTCCGTCGACGGCCGCGAACGCCGACCGTCGCTGTGTACCTGATCCTGGTCGTAATCGCCGGAAGCGCTCGTCTCTGCGCTATGCAGGAAATCACTGTGAGCCGAATCAAGTGAGCCCTCGAGCGACTGGACAAAGTTGACGTTGTAGAGCGTCTTGCGAACAACGTAGTGAGACGCAGGCAAGTCCATCCACGGGAAGCGTGGCAGCGCAGGCGGCTCACCCGGGCCCAGGTATGCCCACAGCAGCCCCCCAGCTTCGACGCACGGGAAAGTCTGGTTGTTGACCCGTCCGCACATCCGGCTGTCTTTCGGCTCGCCGGGCATCTCGCATACATGCCCCGCCACATCGACCTTCCATCCGTGATAAATGCAGCGCAGTCCGTTGCCTTCATCGCGTGCGAGCATCAGCGATACACCGCGATGCGGACAGGCCTCGGCCATCAGGCCCACTCGACCTTCTGCGTTCCTCCATGCGACGAGTCGCTCGCCCACCAGATTCACGCGAACCGGCCCTTCGCCAGGGGATGGAATCTCATCCAGCAAACATGCCGGCAACCAGAAGCGCCGCAGGAAAATGCCCATGGGCTGGTCTTCCTCCACACGGCACATCAATTCATTGTCAGCCTTCGACAGCATGGGGTATCTCCATTGTTAGTCCAGCCGCCCCGCTCAATGCGCGAGGACCGGTGGCGAGTTCGTCGCTCGTTAGTCTTTGAACGCCCGCGAGTACACCTTTCGGCAGTTCCCTTCGAAAATCTTGTACTTGTCGTCAGGCGTCAGCCAGGGGATCGCTTCGATCGCAGGCTTCAAGTCGTCGAAGTCGCGCCCTGTTTGCTTGCATGCGATCGTCCCCGTTCCGGGTCGCTCCGTACCGAACAGGCAGTTGTCCACGCCGAGCACCCGAAACTGGAATTCCAGCGCCTCCGGCGAGTAGTTGCAGGTGTCGTAGTAGAGTCGGCGAACTCTCTCGTCGAACGTTTCGCCCCCACGTCGCTCGGCCCATGCGCGAAAGCGCCCCATCTGATAGGGAATGGCGCCGCCGCCGTGCGCGACCACGATCTTCAATGTCGGGAAGTCCTCGAACACGCGACTCTCCAGCAAAGAGATAATCGAGATGCTTTCTTCGTTGATGAATTTCAGCGTGTAGGACTCTCTCGGATTGCAGCAGCTCGCTGAGTGAATCAATGCGGGAACATCGAGCTCGACGAGTTTCTCGTACAGCGGATACCAGAAGCGATCGCCAAGCGCGGGCGGCGCTGCCTCTTCGCCCTCGGTGGGATCCGGATTCAACAGGCACCCCACGAAACCCAACTCCTTCACACATCGTTCCAGTTCGGCCAGGCAGTTCGCAGGGCTCTCCGCACGAAATTGCGGAAGACCGGCCACGCCTCTAAAACGGTCCGGGTGCAACTGACATTGAGCGTGGATGGCGTCGTTGACTGCGCGAGTCCACATCGCGGTCACTGTCGCAGGCTTGATCGAATGCAGCATCATGTATGGACGGGGCGAGAGAAACTGCACGTCGGTACCCACGCCATCCATGATTGCGATCAATCGATTCGAAACGGCATGCAGCGCCTCCTCCCTGATTCCAGAGAACGGTGCGGCCGGATTGGCACGGCTGGCTACCAGTTCGCTCATGTACCGGTACAGTTCGTCGGTCATCACAACATGGGCGTGACTGTCGATAATCATTCGATTGCTCCGAAGCTGCGGTTGGTCCGTTAGACGAAAGATACTTTTGGAACTTCTTGCCCTTCATGGGATTTAAGTTCCATGTAGGAACGATATAACCTTGTCTGTGAGGCGTCAAGCAACTTTTAGCGGCAATCGCTGGATTCACGTTTGTGCGCGCCCATGCTAACCAGAAGCGAGCGCCCGACGCGCTCGTGCAGCGAGCGCCAGGCCTGAGTCGGCACTGACGACGAAGGGGAAGAGGAGGGAGAAGACGGAAGCGGATTATCCCGTCGACAAGTCGGACGAACGAACGATTCGAGGACGAGTTGAGCCTCGGCAACGACACCTATCCGAATCGTCGAATGCCGGGTCCGTGAAAGTGATATGACGTGGCGACAAGCCCCGCCAATCGAACCCATCTGACGGCAGTCCGAGCGGAGCACCGTCGCTCAGGGAAACAGGTTCGCCGCAGCGATCAGGCGCTTCCTGCTCTGGCTTCAGGTTTTCGCGAATGTGTCTCTAGCGCACCCAGTGGTGGGCGCTGCGGCATGATATTTCTTGCGTCGTTGTATGTTCATGCCGGTCAGAACCAACCGCCCTGTCTAGCGTTGAGCGGTTTTCCGACGTGCCGCTTTTTTGGCAGCTGGCCTGGCTGCAATGCCGTCGTCGTCGGCCCTTGAAGGCTTACTCCCGCCGGTTTGATCTATTTCAGCCAGAGCCGCTTTTAGAAGGGCCATCGCCCCCCAGACCTTGATCTCCCGAGCCTTCTCCGTAGAAAGGAAGCACACATCACGCAATACGACGGCCGATTCAATCCCAATGAACAGGCTCAGCGCCGAAATCAACTTTTCATAGCGCTTCGCACCAAGCTGACTGCGCAGCATCCCGATGGCCGATTCGAGCACTTCCTTGCGTGCGCCTCTACGTTGAGGAAGCAGTTCGTCATCCGAGCTCTCGTTGTTCAGCGAGAGTCGCAGCATGGTGCGATAGAGATAATCGTGATCGGTAATCGTGACGTCACTGGCCTCAACGACTGAGCGCAGACGCTCTTCGACCGTTTCCTTGCTCTCGAGCGCCGCGTCGATGCTTCGCTTCTCAACCTCTGTTGCTGCGTAGAGCGTAGCGTGAACAACTAGCGTGTCGACGCTCGGGAAGTAGCGGTAGGCTGTCGTGCGGCCCACTCTGGCGCTGTCTGCTACCTCGGCAACCGTGAACGATTTCCCCTCACGTACGAACTGTGCGGCGCATTCGACTAGTGCCATATGCGTGCGCATTTTCTGATTGCTTCGCCCACCAACAAGGTTCGACATGATTCTCCAATCGGGTGCGGGCCGCCGCCAGGGACGTCCTGAATGTGTATCCGCTGAATGGTACACCATCCCCATAGAGAGACAGAACAACCGAGTCGGGAATCCTTGGCGCAAGAGGCCGATGAGGTCGACAGCGAATCGACCGGGACGGGGCCTCTTCCCGTTCACGAATCCGTCACGCAGGCTGGACATCGGCCCTCGCCTCAGCGAGTGCGGCCTGAAGAATTGCATATGCGCCCCACGCCTTGGTCTCGCGTGCCTCCTCCTCCGACAGCAGGCAAACGTCTCGAAGCACGATGTCGGCCTCGATGCCCAGAAAAAGGCTAAGAGAAGCAATCAACTTTTCGTAATGCGCTTCGTCGAGGCTGTCGCGCACCACATCGAGGGCCTCCTCGAGCAACTCCTTCCGAACCCCGGATCGCCGGGGAAACGCATTGTCAGGAACGCTGTCTCCGCTCAAAGACAGCCGAAGCATGGTCCGGTACAGGTGATCGTGTTCAGCAATCGACTTCTCGTTTGCCTCGAAAATTGCGCGGAGACGTTCGTTCGCCGACGTTGTAGTTTCGAGCGCCACACCGATACTTTGTTGCTCCACCTCCGTAGTCGCGTACAGCGATGCGTGCGCGATCAGCATCTCGAGGTTTGGGAAGTACCGGTACGCAGTCGTCCGGCCGACTCTGGCCCGATCCGCCACCTCGGAGACGGTAAAACCAAGCCCTTCCCGCACGAATTGGGCCGCACATTCGACGAGCGCGATATGTGTGCGCAACTTCTGATTGCTGCGGCCTCCAACAAGATTTGACATAGCGCTCCAATCGACCCGGCACTGACCAGGTAAAAACCAAGTAGAAACACTCCCTTGACGAATATGGTACACCAATCCCATAGTGGATCACAAATTCAATATTGAGCCTCCTGCCGCTTCCACTTTGTCGTTACGGAGCGTGCGCATTCAGGTGCCCGCACGCGACGCCGAAGACTTGCGCGCAAAACTCAGTAGAGCAGCCAGCACGGTCATGATGGCCGAGACTGCTATCGCGGCTTGGCCCACGTGACCGAACAGCCGGAAAAATATCGCAACCAGCATCGCGCCAAAAATCTGGCCCGTGGTTCGCGAAATCGCAACTAGTCCAGCCGCCGCACCGCTTCTATGCATGGGGGCCGATGACAGGAGCGCGCGATTGTTCGGCGATTGGAAGAAGCCGAACCCGATCCCGCAGACTCCCATCCGAATGGCAATAGAGGTCAGCTCCATTCCTGGTGAGAGCCACAGAAGCGAGCCCAATCCAGCCGCCATCACGAACAGGCCGCATCCGATCAGCACCTCGACCGGCACGCGATCCGCGAGCCTGCCAGCAACAGGCGCGGCGAGCGCCACGCCAACGGGCCACGGCGTCATTAGCAAACCAGTTTGCACGAGGTTGAAGTGCAAACCGTCTTGAAGATAGAAAGGAAGAGCAACCTGGGTCAGCGTCTGCGCCGTAAACGTAGACGCTGACGTCAGTGCCGCCAACCGCACCAGGCGTATCCTCAGAAGGTCGATCGGTACAAGCGGTTGACTCTGTGACAAGCATCGATTCACCAGCAGCACCGCGGCAACGACACCACCCGTCAAGACTACGCCACCCCGCAACTCGGAGGGGCTTCGCGTGATCAAATCGACCCCACTCAGCAGCATCGCAAACGCGATAATGTTCAAAACGATGCTCAAGACATCGAGTTGCCGCTCCGCCTTCGGGCTCTCCGGCAAGGTTCGCCAGGCCAAGGCCAAGGCTAGTGCGCCAACGGGAAGATTGATAGCGAATAGCCATTGCCACGGACCCAGCGCGAGCATCACTGACGCAATCGTAGGCCCCAACGCGCCAAACGCGGCGATGATTAGCGCGTTCGCCCCAAGCGCCGCGCCGAGGAGTCGCGGCGGATACATGAAACGGGCGAGTGCCCCATTCACACTCATAATGCCTGCTGCGCCAATACCCTGAATTGTCCGGGCGACGACCAGTTCCGTCAGATCGTGCGACATGACGCAACCCAACGAGGCTAGTGTAAAAAGACACAGACCGCCGGTAAACACACGACGATAGGTAATGATTTCGCCAAGCGCTGACAGGGGCAACAGCGAAATAACCACACCTAGTTGAAATCCGCTCACAACCGCAATCGAATCAGCAGGCGAGGCGCCCAGGTTGCGCGCAATCGTCGGAAGTGCAACGTTGGCAATTGAGCTGTCGAGTATGCTGACAATCAAGGCTAGCCAAACGCCGGCTAACGCAAGATAGCGCTGCGGGGCGGGCAGGCCTTCGTGCCGACAATCGGCCGCCGGGACGCCCTTCCGTGGTCCGGGCATGCGAGCCGAATCATTCAACTCAACCGGGCGATCTGTGTCCATCGGTCAATGCTGGCTCTCGGGAATGACGACAACCAGACCGTCGAGCGCCTCGACGACCTGCAATTGGCAGGACAGCCTGGAATTCGGAAGAACAACTTGCGCGAAGTCCAGCATACTGGCTTCCATGTCGCCAACCTTGTCGACCCTCTCCTGCCAGGCCTCGTCTACATAGACATGGCACGTTGCACACGCGCATGCACCACCGCAATCGGCATCGATTCCGGGTACTCCATTCTTGATGGCGGTCTGCATCACGCTGTCGCCATTTCGGGCATCCACGGTACGATGCGTACCATCAGCCGTAATGAAAGTGATCTGGGGCATAAGCTCTTCGCGATCAGGTCGCGACCTCCTTCATTGAAATATTTCGATTGCACAAACGCTCGACGTCGATTTCGGTGCGAGCACCGATGAGTTGTCGGCCCATCATGAATTCCGGCGCCGCGTTCACTGCTTCGACTGCCTGGATCCGTTGATCGGCGCTGACATGAAAGATCGCAAAACTGTCTTCATTGGGGTCGCCCCGAATGACTATCTCGGCGACATCGATGGGCAAACCGGCAATCTGCAACTTCACGTCAAACTGATCCGACCAGAACCAGGGGGTCTCGTGCTTTGGCGCAGGCAAGCCGCAGATCGATGCCGCCGCCTGCCTGGCCTGTTCAAGCGCATTGGGGACGCTTTCGAGGCGCACCTTTCGGTCATAAAGCGGGAGTGGTCTACGCGTGCAATCTCCGATTGCATAGATGTTCGGATCGTCTGTGCGCGCCGAGATATCCACGAGCACGCCGTCATCGCATCGCAATCCAGCATGACGCGCCAATTCCTCGTTCGGAACCGCACCCACCCCTACGAGCACCAGGTCGGCCGGCAATTGCTCGCCGTCGTCCAGACACACGCTTGCCACTTCATCCGTCATCCGCACGGATGTAACGGACCGACCCAAACGAAAAGTCACGCCGCGTTGACTGTGATAGCGAAGGAAGAAGCTCGAGAGTTGCGAGCAGGCAACCCGAGCCAATGGACGCGCCTCTCTCTCGACAACGACAACTTCGGCACCGAGCGCACGCGCTGATGCGGCCACCTCCAGACCCACATACCCACCGCCCACGATGACCACCCGCGCGCCGGGCTTGAGTGCAAGCTTCAATTTCTCCGCGTCGGCCGCAGTGCGCAGTTCAAGCACCAGGGGCAGCAACGCTCCTTCGAATGGCGCGGTGCGGGCTCGGGCTCCAGTGGCCAGTATGAGACTGTCGTAATCCACTGTTTTGCCATCCGCCAGACGCACCAGACGTGCCGCGCGATCGATGCCCTCGGCACGCTGATTGAGACATACCTGTATGTGATTCTCGAGATAAAACGCTCGCGGTCTTAACCGGAGACCGTCTTCGTCTGCTTCTCCCTTGAGCCATGCCTTTGAGAGCGGTGGTCGCTGATACGGCTCCAGCGGTTCCTCTCCAATCAATGTGATTGATCCAGCAAAACCATTCTGGCGCAGAAAAGCTGCGGCTGAGCCTCCAGCATGGCCGGCGCCAATGATTACCGTATGAGGTGACCGCAATGGATCGATGTTCGTCTTCAACATGGCGTGCTCTCTTCAAGAGACGTGGGTCGACTCGCCCCATTGCAACGGCAGATCAACCAATCCGATCGTTACCCCCGTGTGGTACGAGAGCGAAGCGCCTGGTCGTACCCGCAGTCCCGGCAGCCTGGGGAGCAGTTCTTCAAGCATGATGCGCAGTTCCAACCGGGCAAGTGGAGCGCCGACACACATGTGCGGTCCGGAACCAAACGCGCAATGCTGTCGTCGGTTCGATCGGTCGAAGTCAACCTCCAGCGCCCGAGGAAAGATCTCTTCATCCAGGCCCGCAGCAGAGATAAGGCAAAGCACCATGTCGCCCTTACGAAGCGCGACGCCCTCGTACGTCGCGTCACGTGTGACTTCACGTCCGATGCTTATGATGCTGAACCGGCGTAGCAATTCCTCGACGGCATCAGGGATCTTCTCCGGGTTGTCCAGTAGCTTCTGACGCTGATCCGCGTGTTCGGCCAGATAGCGCATGATGTGCGTCATCTGGGCTGCCACCGTGTCCAGACCGCCATTGAAAAGCGTGATGAGGATCGACAGCATCTCCTCGCGGCTAAGCGGTCTGCCGTCGACTCGCGTCTTCAACAGTGAAGGCATGATGTGACCACCGCTTTTTTCCGGATCCGCCAGTTGCTCATCGAGCCAACCGCTCAAGAAAGCAATCGACTTCCCATGCGCGTCGTTGGATTCCTGTTGCGATGCGCCATGAAAATAGCTTTGTACCCAGCCGATCATCTCGTCGCGACGTTCAAGCGGAAGACCGCACATGCGCATGAAGATCTCGACTGGCATCCGCATCGCGAAGTCACGCACAAACTCTGCTTCGTTGCGTGCGGCCAGCCCGTTCGCCAGGTCGCGGGCAGTGGCGCGGATTGCCGGCGTAAGTTCGTCCAGGATTCGATGGCCGAAAAGCTCCACGACACTGATCCGATACTTACCGTGCTCGGGAGGATCCATATGGTGCGGAATCGACGGCACCGTGCGATCAACACGAGGCACCCGAATATTCCGGCAGGAGAACAGCTCCCAGTTGCGCAGAATGTCGATGACAGTCTCACGCTTCGCAGCACACCAATGACCACCGAGTTCCGGCGAGTAGAAAAACCCTGGACCGGCCCCCAGGTCGTGCAACACCGTCCACGGATTGACGACCATCGCTTCGCCAGTCCGATAGTTAAAGGACGCCACCCGGTCCGCCGGAACATCGTTCAACCTTTCATGCACTGGGCAACCCATTTTCGCTCCTGTTCAGTCGTCTCCCAAGGATTCAACCTTTCTCCTTGGCGCCAATTTTCATAATGGGACTGTTGTACCATTTAGAAAAAGCACGTGTCAAGCACCGAACGAGGTTAAAAGGTCATTGCCATTGATTTGTTCGTGATCGGACAACAGCATCGTCTCTCTGGTTTTTCGGGGACCGTTGTCCTGCGACGAACCTGTTTCGTTCTCTTCACCATGAAATCGACACTCCCGCACTTTTATGGTACTTTAGTCCCACAAAGGAACGAGCATCAGCAAGGCGAGTCTTATCCAAGAGTCGCTTACGTCGATGAGGGCCTGGCTCGCCAGCTTTACGAAGAACCAAGAGGCGGCCAACTGCAAGCTCCTGTGGTCCCGCTCGCCGTTGCTTGAGGTAACGCCGGCTTCCAACTCTGGAGGCCGGTTCCTGATAAGACAACAAAGACAACTGACATCGTTGTCGAAGGAGACGCAAGAAATGGGTACCAAACCGACTGGGAAGGATCGGACAGATCGACGCTATCGCGATAGACGAGTCTCTACGGGTGCTACGCGTTCTCGCCTGTCGCCCCGCTTGTCTATCTGGCAAACCGGCAACGCCGGACGTCAGAGGGAGCGCTTGTCATGAAAGCTCAACTGTCCCTTCGCGAGATGCTGGCTTCGCCGCAGCTTACTCTGGCGCCACTTGTATTCAACGCGATGTCTGCCCTTCTGGCGCAACGCGCTGGTTTTGGAGCGGCTTACGTCGGCGGTGCAGCGCTTGGCTACTTTCGGGGCGCAACGGAAGCTGCCTTGGGGCAGCACGATTTCGTCGAGGTCGGGCTAGAGATCCGTATCGCGAGCAAAATCCCGCTGATCATGGATGGTGGTTGTGGTTGGGGTGACCCGGTTCACATGCGGCGTGTTGTTCGTATGGCCGAAGCAGCTGGATACAACGCAATCGAAATCGAAGATCAAGTGGTTCCGAAGCGCGTCCATCATCACATCGGAGTGGAGCATCTGGTACCGATGGAAGTGATGTCCGCAAAGATCGCCGAGGCTGCGCGCATGCGTACCAACCCTGATTTTCTGATCATTGCTCGCACGAATGCGGTCCGCACCGACATGGATGACGCGCTCCGACGTTGCGACGCATACGCTCGCGCAGGTGCCGATGTTCTTTTCCCGCTTGCCAGTCAGCCCGACGAGCTTCGCACGCTTGGAACGCGCACCTCTCTGCCCCTGATGCTTATGGTTCATCCGCATCAGAGCTTCGAGCAGATGGGGCTTACTCACAATGAATTGGTTGAGCTCAACTACCGCCTTCTTGTCGATGGCATCACTCCATTCGCCGACCTGTATCACGCGCTCGTCGAGAGCTACGAACGATTGCAGTTTTCGATTCCGAATGCGGCGGCCGTCACGTCCGCAATGAACTCCGCGAATGAATTGGTAGATCTCAGCGACATGCTCGACGTAGAACGTCGAACAACCGAATCGGGCTCCGTTCAATATTGACGGCCCTCACCTCATCTTCCTCACCGGGCTATTGCAATGACCCTTCAATCGAAAACCCTGTTCATCACCGGCGCAAGTCGTGGTATCGGCCTTGCGATTGCACTGCGGGCGGCGCGAGACGGCGCCAATATCGTCATCGCAGCTAAAACCGCCGAGTCGCATCCGAACCTGCCGGGAACGATTTACACCGCCGCAGAGGATATTGAGCGCGCGGGCGGGACGGCGCTCCCACTCGTGGTCGACGTTCGCGACGAAGCAAGCGTTGCCCGAGCCATCGACGAGGCGGCACAGCGTTTCGGGGGTATCGATATATTGGTGAACAACGCGAGCGCCCTGTCGCTCACCGACACGCCGTCGACCGATATGAAGCGATACGATCTGATGCAGCAGATCAACGTCCGCGGCACTTACCTCTGTACCCGCACGGCACTGCCCCATCTTCGCCACGCAGCGAATCCGCATGTGCTGAACCTGGCCCCGCCGCTTGACCTCGACCCAAAGTGGTTCGGGCCACATGTTGCCTACAGTATTGCCAAGTTCGGTATGAGTCTTTGCACGTTGGGGCAGGCACGCGAGTTTAAGTCACTTGGCATCGCCGTCAACTCCCTCTGGCCCGTTACTACCATCGACACAGCCGCGGTTCGCAACAAGCTCGGCGATATGGCCGACTCCAGCCGGAGCCCGGAGATCATGGCGGATGCGGCATACGCGATTCTTACGAAGCGGGCAGCGGAAGTGACGGGGAACTTCTTCCTGGACGAGGAAGTGCTGCGGGACGAGGGCATCACGGACTTCTCATCCTATTCGAAGCGTCCGCTAGCGCCATTGACCGCAGACTACTTCGTTAGCGATCGGATTCTTGATAGCTTGCCAACGGAATTGATCCGCTTACCTCAATGACGCATTGCGGTTCGCCGGCCGATATCAGTTCCCAACAAGGCGAACCAAACCAGGTTGTCGCGTCAGGTATGCCTCACCAAGGTCCGTCGTCGCGACATTCGTGCTCCGATGCCCTGGTGAGGCTTGTACGATAGTTTGCTGCGGTGTGTCCTATTGCGGGCGCAGGAGCGTCTCCGCGAGAAGCCGGCTGCCGGGATCAAACTGGCCGTGGTAGAACTGTTTCACGTAGGCATTCCCTTTCTAGAATTCCAGGGCGTGCCACTTCTCTCGACGATCCGCTTCGAACTGGTGATCTGCGGCCGCCAGGTAACCGCCGTCCACCAGCAGATCGACACCCGTCATTAAACTTGCAGCCGGCGAAGTGACGAATCGAACAACCTCGGCAATGTCGGAAGCAGATCCCAGCCGTCCAAGTGGCGAATCGTTCCCGCTATGATCAAGGTTTTCCTGCCTGCGCGCTCCCATCGCAGTGTCGCCGAGTACACCCGGCGACACTGAAAGCAGTCGACCCTGCCGTTGGCCCCATGCAAAAGCCCGACGCTGCACTTGCAGAATGGTGCCTCGTTTGGAGGTCGCATACGCGAGGCGATGTTTCGGCGTACTGGGGGCTTCGGCTTCGATGAGGCGCGCCAGTTCGGCCGGCCCCTGTTCGGGTTCCAGCAATAGAGAATCGAACCGATGCCCAAGGGTTCTATGCCCCGCCATCGAAGCCACACAAACGCCCACGACTCCAGGATGCACCAGGGGCTCGAAGGCTTCCAGTATGTTGATCGTTCCGTAGAGATTCACTGCGTAAATGATCTCGGGAGGCGTCGGTGGAGCGACACCAGCGGCATGAACGAGTACCGAGAATCCGCCCATATCATGTGCGGCCTCCGCCAGAGCTTTCGCGTCCGCGTGGCGGGTAATGTCCGCAGGCATCGCAACGGCATTGACTCCCTCGGCCTGAAGCGTACTGACTGCCGAATCGACTGCTTCGGGGCGAAGATCTGTGATGAGAACGCGATAGTCGCGAAACCGCCGGGCACATGCAAGCCCTATATGACCCGCGCCACCCGTGATGACCGCCAATGGCGGCATACTCTTATGATCTGTCATGGTTCAATCTCGTCGACTATGTTGACCAACAGTTTAGTTAAACGTTTTGAAATGCGGCGACTTAGCCGTCACGCTAAGCGCAATCGACGACACGCCGGGTGACCACCTCATCAACGTCAAACATGCGAGTCGTTCCCCCGATCAGAAAGCGTCTCGAGTCTTCTCGCAGGCGACGTCCTTCTTCGCCGTTGCGCATCCGGTTCAAGAACGCTTCGAGCTCCGACGCGGTATCGAAGCAGAGTTCGGTAACGACATCGAAGTCAGGAAGAACCTCGGAACTGGGAATGTATGCCCTCGCGACGCTCAGGTAGTTGCGGCGATAGTCCTTGATCATTGGCATCATCTGCATGACAAGCGGGACGTGCTCTTCTTCATACATCCGGCGTGCTTCCACGAAGGAAACATCATTTCGGATCTTCATAAGTGCGACCAGCTTCCTCATGGGTTCTCCTGGCTACATACGACGGATTTCCGCGCGTGGGCTGGCCACATGGCAGAGCGCACGCCTTGACTTTGGAACCTGAAACTACCGAAAGGCTAAATTCAGTTGCATCCGTCAGCGATCGCCTCTCGCGAGTGCATCATGAGGCGCCTCGCATCTGGTGGGAAAACTCGCCATGCGCCGTCCTCATGCCTGAAAAAGAGTATCGAGACCGGGCTGCCTGGGGAGCGGGTCTCAACTCGCACAAATCGACTCTGACTGATGCGAGTACGCTGAAATCTGGTCACGCGTACCGGTGTGGCCGCAAACCACTTCTCAACTACCACACGCAAAGAAAATCCCGCGCTGTTCATTTGCACCTCCTTCCAAGCTTCCGACTTAGCCAACGTCGAGTGTCATCGCGACGAAGACATCAAAGCCCTACAGCCTCACTCAGCCGAACGACCGTCGAATCGGTCATTGGTGGCGGCAAGAGGACGCCCTACTCCTCGTCCCGTATCCGGGAAAGGTCGTTTCCCAATGTCCGCTCCGTCAACCCTGGCCGCAGCGAGACCCTCAGCCTGATCGAGCGCCCTGCCGTAAGACCGCAGGCCAATCAAAAGAAGGACACTGCCAGCGACAGCCGCACACGGGAGCACAGTGGCAAGCGAGTAACCGACGAGTCGGTGATTGTGAAATACGTGTTCAGTGATAAATCCCACCGTAACCGGCCCCATTCCTTGTCCAACCATGTTCGACAAGAAGATGTAGCCTGCCGCGAGACGCCCTCGAAGCTCGTTCGGTGCGATTAGCTGAAGGGACGTAGCCGCATTCGGGACTGTCGATGACGTGCAAAAATAGGTTAGCGTCAGGAAAAGCAGGCAGATTTGTGGAGTCGAAGCGAGAAAGGCACACAGCGCAAGTGGTGCCGCGATTAGCATAGCCACAACACTCATGCGAACGTTGATGTCGTGCCTGCCACGAGTGTAAAAGCGATCGGCGATGGCGCCCGAAGCGAGCATCGCGCAGATACCCGCGCCGCCAAGCAGAATGCCCAAAGCCGGGCCAATTTCACCGATATGCCATCCGAACCGCCGCTCAAGGAATGCAGGGGCCCAGGACAGAATGGTATAGCCGAGGAGATTGTTGAGCGCAAAGCCTACGAAGACACAAATCAGCGCGCCGCTCTGACTGCGCACATAGCTCACAACGGGCGCAAAAACGGCCTGACTGCTCGCAGCGCCCTCCCCCTGTCGCTGACGAACGGGCTCCCGGATAGTGAAGAGTAGCCAACACAGAGCAACCCCGGGAGCGCCAGCGATCAGAAACGCAAGCTGCCATGGCCGGAATTCGCCGAGAAGTGGCAACTGCAGTTTCTCTGCGACGCTGAGCCAGTGAATCAGCGTGCCTCCAAGGCCATACGAAACGGCGACGCCGATGTTTGCTCCAATAACAAAGACTCCAAGAGCCATAGACAGCTGTCGCCGTGGGAAGAGGTCGCTCAGCATCGAGTGCGCGCCTGGAGACAGCGCGGCTTCCCCTACGCCCACTCCGACGCGGCTGGCAAACAGACCGGCGAACGTGGTAACAAAGCCCGCGCCTGAGCAACTCAAAGACCACACTGCGAGCCCCAGGAAAATCACGATCCGCCTGGAGAATCGATCCACCGCCCAACCCAACGGTATCGCCGCAAGCGTATACATGACCACGAAGGCGAAACCCTCCAGCAGCCCGACCTGAACATCGCTCAGTCCCAGATCGCGTCGCAGTGGAGTGACCATCAACGCAATGATCTGCCGATCCATGAGAGACAAAACATACAGAAACAGCAGCACGAAAAGTGCATACCAGCTTCCGCGCATACTTCGTTTAACACCTTGATTAGTGACAGACGACATGAGACGTCCTTAGAATGGGAGTCCGCTATGTAGAAGGGGGACCTGGCCGATCTCTTCAACGCGGCGCCTCAAATTGGCATCACGTTTCTTTATGGTACTCAAATCCCATAATAGGTCAACTAGCGATGGGGTGCAAGCTTTGGCCGTGCTTCAGAGGGCTTCGATGATGGCGACATTCGCAATGCCGCCGCCTTCGCACATTGTCTGTAAGCCATATCGCTTGCCGCGCGCTCGCAGCGCGTGCACTAACGTTGCCGTGAGCTTGGCCCCGGAGGCACCGAGCGGATGCCCCAAGGCAATTCCGCCTCCGTTCACGTTGAGGCGATCTGGATCTGCACCAATGGCCTGTAGCCAGGCTAGCGGCACAGGTGCGAACGCCTCATTGACTTCGTAGAGATCAATCTGGTCGATCGAGAGGCCTGCACGTGCAAGTGCTCTTCGCGTGGCCGGAATCGGCTCTTCAAGCATGACAATCGGATCGCCCGCAGTAACCGTGAGATTGTGAATCCTGGCAAGAGGGATCAGGTTATGCGACTTCAATCCCTGCTCGTTGGCGACCAGAACACCAGCCGAGCCGTCGCAGATCTGACTCGCGTTTGCGGCGCTCAATACGCCTCCGTCCTGCAACAGCTTTACCGATCCAATCGACTCCTCCGTCGCGTCGAAACGAATGCCTTCGTCGACGATGTGTAACCCTCCATCGACCTCAAGCGGCACGATCTCGGATCGAAAGGCTCCCGCATTGGTTGCAGCAGCTGCGCGCCGATGACTCTTTAATGCATACAGGTCGAGTTGTTCGCGACTGAACCCATATTTCCCGGCGATCAACTGCGCTCCGGTGAACTGGCTAAAGCTATCGACCCCATAGCGCCTGCGGATGCGCTCACTCCAGGGACCACCGAGCCCCGCGTTCAATGCAAGACTTGTGGGCGCCCCCATCGGAACCCGACTCATACTCTCGACGCCAGCCGCAATCACGACGTCTTGTGTGCCCGACATGACCGCCTGCGCCGCGAAATGCAGCGCCTGCTGGGACGAGCCGCACTGCCGGTCGATGGAAACGGCCGGAACGCTATCCGGTAGCTTCGATGCCAACACGGCGTTACGCCCAATATGGAAACTCTGCTCGCCGACCTGGCTCACGCAGCCAAAGATGACGTCGTCTATCGCAGCGGGGTCGATTCCACAGCGATCGACCAGTGCATTCAACACTTCCCCTGCCATATCAGCCGGGTGCCAACCGGCAAGTTTGCCGGCGCGCCGACCGCCGGCAGTGCGGACCGCCTCAACGATGTATGCGTTCATACCGTGTCTCCCCGATGACGTAGACTGGCTCCGCGCTTTGAGACAAAGGCCTGGATGAGATCGCGAGTTTGCGATGTTCGGCTGAGTTCAGCGATCGCCCTCGCCTCGTCTTCCATCTGTGTCTCGAGACTTGACTCCAGACTCGATAGCAGCAGATTGCGTGTTGTTCCGATCGCAGCGGCGGTCGACTTTCCGAGTTGTGCTGATACCGCCGCAGTTTCTTCAACCAGCGCGTCGTCATCTACCGCACGTGTGACCAGACCTAAGTCGGCTGCATCCTCTGCTTCTAGTCGTTTGTTCGTCAAGATGATTTCCTGAGCCCGGCGCAGGCCGACAAGACGAGGGAGAAGCCAGGTTGCACCACCATCAGGGGAAAGCCCGATGCCCGAATAGGCAGGGGTAAAGTGAGCCGAGCGAACCGACAGCGCGACGTCCCCGAGAACAGCCAGGCTAAGGCCAGCACCTGCAGCAGGACCGTTGATGGCGGTGATCAATGGCTTGCGCATCCTTGCGAGCCTCGTTATGGCCATGTGCAAGTACGCTGTCAGTTCTTTCAGCAATGAGGACACTTCGTCACCGGCAGACACAAATTCGCCTACATCGCCTCCTGTACAAAAGAAGCGCCCCGCGCCGGTAAGCACGACGCAGCCTATCGAATCGTCCTCGTCACAATCAATTGAGGCCTTCATCAGCGCCTTCGCCAATGAGAGATCGATTGCATTCCCTACATCGGGCCGGTTCAGCGTCAACTTCGCAATGGATCCGTCGCGCTCGAAGAGCACGGTAGCTGGCGCGGTCATGAGCGCGCCCCTTGCGACTGTTCCCATGCCCGCTGTGCGACAAACGGCAGCGCTGAAACCAATTCCTTTGCGTGGGGCGATGCCGCCGAGCCGCGCTTCCAGCGCGCCTTGATGCCATGAAAAATGGCGGCAAGTCGAAACATGTTGAACGCGATGTAGAAGTTCAGATTTGCGATGCCGTCACGTCCCGTACGAGCGCAGTAGGCCGCTATGTATTCTTCTTCAGCTGGAATGTTCAGCTCTCTCAGGTTCGCGCCCTCTAGCCCTGCGATAATCAGCGGTGGCATACGGTACATCATCAGGTTGTACGCGAAGTCGGCTAGCGGATGACCTAAAGTCGACAGCTCCCAGTCCAGGACGGCCAACACACGGGGCTCCTTCGGATGGAAGATCATGTTGTCGACGCGGAAGTCCCCATGCACTATCGTGGTTTCGTCGCCAGCGGGGATATGGGCGGGCAGCCAATCCATCAACTTCTCGATATGCGGATCCCTGCCAGCCTCGACGTCATCCGAGTATTGTTGCGACCAGCGAGCAATCTGTCGCTCGAAGTAATTGCCGGGGCGCCCGAAATCGGCGAGACCCGCCGACTGGTAATCAACGCTGTGCAGTCTCGCTAACGTCTCGTTGATCGCATCGAAGTAGCGCGGCCGCTCGTCCCGGGACACATCCGGGAACGTCGCGTCCCACAGGACTCGTCCATGAACGTAGTCCATCACGTAAAACCAGGTGCCGATTACTGCATCGTCCATGCACATGCCATACAGATGAGGCACAGGAAAATTCACGCTCTCGAGCGCCTGCAACACTTTCGCCTCACGCTCCACAGCGTGCGCACCCTTCAAGAGATCTCCCGGTGGTTTGCGCCGAACCACATACGCCCTGTCGGGCGTGTTCACCTTGTAGGTAGGATTTGACTGCCCGCCCTTGAATTGCTCGACCGTTATAGGACCTCGAAATCCTCTAACGTTTTCGGTCATCCAGTGCGTCAGGTTGGCCGCGTCAAACCGATGCTCTCTGCGGACCTCAGACGTCCCGTTGAATGAAATAGCCGCACTCATCGGTCCGCCCTCTCAAGAGCATTCTTCTTGATTCTTTTGGCTAGCGACCATTTGTGGACTTCTGTGGGCCCGTCGTATACCCGAAATGCGCGTACCTCGCGGAACACTTTTTCGACCACCGTGTCGGCCGTCAAACCTGTTCCGCCCATTACCTGAACGCACCGGTCCGCAACACGGAATAGCGCCTCAGACACAGCGACTTTCGTCATCGAGGACTCGGCAATGCCTTTCGCGCCGCTATCCAGTATCGCCGCGCACCAGTCGATCATCAGCTCAGCTTGCTTTAAGTCAATCTGGTTCTCGGCGAGCATGAAGCCTACGCCCTCGTGGTCAATAAGCAGTTGACCAAACGCACGACGCTTGACTGCGTACTCGGTCGCAATCTCTTGAGCTCGAATACACGCCCCAAGCCAACGCATGCAGTGGGTGAGTCGAGCGGGTGCCAGACGAATCTGGGCATACTTGAATCCTTCACCACTTTCTCCAAGTATCTGGCTCTCCGGGACGCGAAGACCCTCGATGTGCACAACGGCGTGACCTCCAGGCATCGAATCGTCAAGCGTGTCGAGAACACGCTCGATGCGGATTGCCGGATCCGGCAATTCGACCAGGAACATCGTTGCGCCCTGCTCGGAGCGAGCCATGACGATGCCCACTCCTGCGCCGTCAGCCCCTGTGATGAACGCCTTTCGGCCATTGATTGACCAGTAATCGCCATCCCGCTGAGCGGTGGTCTGCATCATCGATGGATCGGAGCCGGCACCGTTGTCCTCGGCTGGCTCGGTCATGAAAAACGCGGACCGAACACGGCCCTCGATGAGCGGCTGCAGGAAGCGCTCCTTTTGAGCTTGCGATGCGACGCGTCCGAGAAGGTACATGTTCCCTTCGTCCGGAGCGGCGACATTGAGCGCGAGTGGCCCTAACGGCGACAATCCCGCTGCGCGCAACACCAGCGCGGTTTCCCCGTGGGACAGATGACCGCCGTCGGGAAGGACGTTGGGGGTCAGCAGCCCTTCCGCGCGCGCCATCTCCCGAAGCTGCTGAACAAGCTCATCGCTTGGACCATGCGGCCCCTGACGGCAATCACGCTCAAGGAGCGCCACACGTTCGCGGACGAAGACCTCGACACGCTCAGCGATCCGGCGGCCCCGGGCAAGGTTTGGAGTAGCTGAAAAGTCGCTCATCGCGGTGCCATCCGAATCGCGCCGTCCAGTCGAATCGTCTCGCCGTTTAGCATCGGATTGCGCACGATGCTTTCTACGAGTTGCGCATACTCCTGCGGTTGCCCCAAGCGGGCGGGAAACGGAACCTGGCTTCCCAGCGAATCCTGCGCCTCTTGAGGCAAGGCGGCCAGCATGGGCGTCCAGAACAATCCCGGAGCAATCGTCACGACTCTGATCGATAGCGATGCCAGATCTCTGGCCATCGGAAGCGTCATGGCAACCACACCGCCTTTCGAGGCTGCGTACGCAACCTGCCCGATCTGCCCTTCGTACGCAGCGACACTCGCCGTATTGATGATCACGCCGCGCTCTTCTGCGATCGGGTCGATTTCGCTGAGCCGCGCGGCGAACCTGGAACTCACGCTGAAGTTGCCAATCAGGTTGACTTCGATCGTGTCCCGGAATTGGCCCAGGCTATGCGGCGCCGCATCACCGCCCACCGTCTTCGCACCAAGTGCCACGCCGGCGCAGCCAACAAAAACCCGTGCCACGCCGTGAAACCGCTCCGCCTCGTCGAGTCCGGCAACAACGCTGTCTTCCTGCGAAATGTCGATTTTGACGAATCGCCCCCCAATTGCTTCAGCGTGTGCCCGGCCGGCTTCTTCGTTCAGATCGAAGATCGTTACCTTGGCGCCCAGCGTGGCCAGATGCCGTGCGGTGGCGCCTCCCAGACCGGAGGCTCCGCCCGTCACAATTACGGCGAGTCCCTCTATCTCCATGCTCATCTCCTCAAGTCACAGTCCCAAGGGCAGCCTTGGACAGCGTTAACAGTGCGTGCCAACCTTGCTGCCGCCTGCTCGCCGCACTTGGGCATTAATTACTATCGTGGGACTACAGTACCATATAAACAGGGAAGCGGTGCGGATCGGCTGCAGAAATTTGTTGCAGGGCTACCTGGCGCGTCGAAATGTATTGGCGCCGGGAACTGCATGACGGAGACCGTCGTGCCGAATCGCCAGACAGGCGGCAAGGCTTGGCGCGCACGGATGGGAGTGACGACTCAAGCGAGGGAGAGAAAGAAACAGCGGTCGCTTTGCTGATACCACAGAGGATGCGGAGGGCAGGAGTTGGTTCTCGCAGTCCATCAACCACGTATCCCGTCATCCTCAGACGCGGCACGTAGCACGCCTGGCAGCGGTAAAGAACTCATTTAAGGGATTACGACCCAGCCTTCCAATCCGGGATTGAAAGGGCATGGCGAAGACTATGCGGGGAAGGTGTCGCACGCACACCGAATTCGGGCGCACGCGCTTTCTCCCATCAAGCAGAACGCGTCGGCCGCGTCTGCACAGATGAAAAGCCGTCACGTGGTTGGAACAACCCCGTCACATGGATCCAGCGTCTTGATTGGGTGCACGTTTTCGAGCGTCGTCTTGCCTCGCTCGCTCCGCCGCTACGGACTTCTGCGCCGCCTGAATATTGTCAGGATAGGCCGTCGAATTTCGTGGATCGTAGCCGGCGCGCTCCAAATCAACGAGTTCCTTCTGGACTTGAGCCCGGGAAACCGGTGCCGTTCCAAGTTGAGGCTGTGCAAAGGAACCCGCGCATACGCTTAACAGCGACGCAGCAAGGGACGCTGTTACAAAGTTTCGCATTTTCGAGTCCTCAAAAGAGGAGAGACGCGCCGACTATTGCTACACGGCGCACATTTATTTCAATTTCTGATTATAGGTTATCTATCGCCAAAATGACTGTCTATTCTCGAAAATCAAGTTCTATTTAAAAACGATCATTTAATTCGATAATCAGAGTCAACATGTCATTGCGTCTACGTGTGTACACCATGCTTTTAAAAAATCAAACTCCCTTCAGTCTAACGAAATCGCGGATTTTCAAATCGGAAGAGCGCGTGTCTGCCAAAGTTTGGCGAAGACACATGTCGACCGACGCGGCTCTTGAGAGGCACCGATTCCTCATACGGATTTAGCCACGCAGATCGGATGAGGACAGAACTGCTCTCAAACGAGCCATCCTTCCGAACAACCTGGTAAGTGACTACCCTGCCCCACCTTGACGCTCAGAAGAACCGCGCTTATTGTACTCGAATCCCATTTCGGAACTTGAATTGCGTAATTAAACTCAAGATCGGACCGGGGTAGGAGACGATCCCGACCAACCGATCTCGGCGCTGGCGGCATAAGAGTACAAACCTGCAATCTGATCGAGGTTCACTATCTTGACCCATCCCTCTGCGTTCACCGCTACACAGCAAACCACCGAGCCACGGCCGGGCGCACGAGCCTGGTACGCCGTCGGGCTGCTACTGTGCCTCTATATCCTCGCCTTCTTCGGCCGGCAGATTATCTCGCTTCTGGTCGACCCGCTCGAGAAGAGCCTCGGCTTAACCGAAGTTCAGATCGGGCTCCTGATCGGCTTTGCGTTCACGCTTGTTTACGCCATTGGCGGCTTGGCGTTTGGATGGTTGGTCGACACCTTCCCGCGCAAGATCATCATTTTCGTCGGCACGATCGTCTGGGCGCTGAGTTGCATCGGCTGCGGGCTATCCACCTCTTTCGAATGGCTCTTTGTCGCCCGCATGGGCGCAGGTATCGGCGAAGCAACGCTGATGCCAGCGGCTTACGCCCTCCTCAGCGATACCTTTCCCCGGAGGCGCCTGGCAACGGCTCTAGGCATTTTTTCTTTCGGGGCCACCTTTGGTATTGCAATGTCTCTCGGTCTCGGCGGATATCTCCTCGCGATGTTTTCGCACTCGAGCGGCATACAAACGCCCCTGGGTCATCTTGACCCGTGGCAAGCTGCATTTGTCATATCTGGAATCCCCCCGCTCGTCTTCGGCGTACTCGCCCTGACATTGCCTGAGCCTGAGCGGAAAAAGCGGATGCCAGCGCACCCGTCGGCCCGTCCCCTTCTGCTCACTGTGCTTCGCCGGAGGCGCGGCATCATGACGGCCCAGTTCGCGGGATTCTCCATGAATGCGTTGATGGGCTACACATTGATGGCATGGGCGCCAGCATTCATGGGACGCAGTTACGGATGGAAATCAAGCGAGATTGGGCCGGCGCTCGCGCTTACCCTCGGCATAAGCGGAGCCATCGCTACGCTCGGCAGTGGATATCTGGCAGATCGGATGTGGTCACGCGGCGTAAAGGGCAGCCATTACCTGGTCGCCGCGTCAGCGCTAACCCTTTCATCTCCGCTCGGCATCGTCGCGTTTCTCTCGCCGAGCCCGCGGATCTTCCTGCTCGGAATATTCGTCGTGTATTTTGCGGCGGCTGTTTCGCTCAACATGGGCGCAACCTCTCTTCAAGTGCTAACACCGCCAGCTCTGAGAGGACGATTGTCGGGCCTCTATCTGTTCTGCACCAATATGATTGGCGCCGGTCTCGGTCCGCTGATTGTCGCGATGATGACTCAGCACCTCTTTCACGATCGTGCCAAGGTAGGTATCGCGATGGCGATAGTGACGCCGGCATCCGCGTTAGCCGGTGCAGTGATTCTCGGATTTGCACGACGGCGCTATGCCGAGTTGATCGCCACAGCGGACATTGCTCTTGATGAGCCCGAGCCGGCCATCACGCCGACGTCTCGTGACGCGATACTCGGGACAGAATCGTGACGCACAACCTTTGAGTCCGTCGGACGAGCGCCTGATACCTGGATGATTACCATCGCAGCGGGCCCGAGTCACAAGTGACCCGGGTCTGCCGCGCTTCGACAACGTCTTCGCGCGTGGCGGAATGGCATTCCCCGGGCCACTACCTGCCCCATCTTCATCAGCCAGGTCTCCGCTCGCGAAGACCTGGATCAACATACCCCATATCCCCTTTAGCGACTTCAATCTGTCACGGGGCTCGTGCCCGCTCACACGAAATACCTCACGGGTATCCACTGATATGCGTTTATGAGACTCACGTACCATAATAGAACCACGATATCCACAAAGGATCATCACTCATCGCAGATGAGATTATCGTGGGGCGTGCCGACGCACCTTTTAGGTGACCATTTGTGAGATAGCAATAGGCGCAGAAAACAGCTACGTTCGTCGGCTCAAAAGAAGTCAATTAGAGAAACACCAATCCGCATACATATTTCGTTCTACATATTAAATAGGGGGCGGTTGTGAGGCGATGTTTCTGTGCCACGTCAATTTCCTTGCTTCTTCTGTCCGCTCATGCTCGAGCAGAGAGTGAACTCACCTTATATGGGATTCTCGACAACAGCATCGAGTTCACGAATGCTGGGAATGGCATGACAGTCAAGATGGATTCTGGAGGGTTAAACACCTCGAGATTCGGCTTGAAGGGTACTGAGAACGTTGGTGGTGGTTACATGATCAAATTTCAGCTCGAGCAAGGAATCTCGACGACTAACGGCGCGGCGACGAATCCGTCAGCCACATTCGGCCGACAGGCTTGGGTTGGCGTTGCAGCACCGTGGGGCGAAGTGCGGATGGGTCTTCAGAACACCCCAGTGTACATTCCGGTAGTGGGTGTAATGGATGCATTCACGGTCAATACAGTGGCCTCGGGCCTGGATAGCTTTCTCAGCATATCGCCGAGACAGAGAAATGCGATTACATATCTGACCCCTGACTTCAACGGCCTGACCGGGCAAGTCATGGTAAGTCTGCGCGACACCTCGACAAAACCCAGCAACGGTCTTGGCGCATACAACCTGGCAGTTGAATACACTCGGGGTGCGTTTAACTCAGCTGTCGGATATCAACGAGTTACGAATTTCACGGGAACCAGCACACTCAACGCGTTGTTCGCCGGGATGAACTACGGATTTGGGCCGCTCCGGGTTTTCGCCGGATACCACAACGCAAAAATCACCGACTCCGTGGATAAGGACGTATATTCGCTCTCCGCGAGCTATCAGTTCAGCCCTTCGATCTGGCTCTCTTTCGGAGGAGCACACGCTCACGACCGGACCGGAAAGGGGAACGGAGGCGATCAGGTCGGCCTGATGTACTGGTACTTTGTTTCTAAGCGCACCACCCTGTATGCCAGTGCCGCGTTCCTGGCTAATCATAACCAAGCAACCTTTACGATTAACGGCGAACCTATTGGGATCCCAGTCGCCTATCCCGGCGCCGACCCTAGAGGCGTCCAGCTTGGGATTCAGCATCGGTTCTAGATGCGGTGTCCATGCTTGTTCGTTCTCCTTCAGGCTAGACGTGCGAGCGATCGACTTCACGGATAGCCGCCGCTGCTGTCGTGCCCGTCAAAATGGTGGCGAATCGCGATTTGTCGTTGTGGACGCGACCGATCAGGATGCTACAGTCAAGCTAAGATAACTGCCCCTTATCGCGGGAATCGCATCGTAAATGGTAAGCCACCGCGTTGATGAGAGCGCCTGCCCCGCCTAGTCGGCGGCTTTCAGGGCGCAACGGACGTTTTCTCAGGTAGCCCCTACGACTAGTCATCGGCCAAACGCGACGTTGGATTGTTGGGTATCCTGGAAGACATCGATCGACGGGAGTACATCGTCATGATGGGTCATCTGGGCAGCGGACAGGACAAGCTCTTCTACTCGTTCAACCTCGATAATCACATCCCTCGCGAACATCTACTGAGAGGCATCGACTACTTCCTCGACCTTCGTGAGCTGCGCCAGCATCTCGCGCCGTTCTACAGCCCGATGGGTCGGCCATCGATTGATCCAGAACTCATGATCCGCATGTTGATCGTGGGCTATTGTTTCGGCATCCGGTCCGAGCGCAGGCTGTGCGAGGAGGTACATCTTAATCTGGCGTATCGATGGTTCTGCCGCCTCGGGTTGGACGACGCCGTACCCGAACATTCGACACTCTCAAAGAACCGTCACGACCGCTTCCGCGACAGTGCTGCCCTACGGCATGTGTTCGAGACAGTACTTAGCCGTTGCATGTCCGAAGGACTGGTCGAGGGCGAAGGATTCGCTATCGACGCGAGCATCATCAGGGCCGATGCGAGTGCTGCTCGCGGTGTTCCCGGTACTGAACGCGTCGACTGGGGATGTGCTGAGGGGCAAAGCCGTGCGGTCCGGGAATATCTCGATGCATTGGACGAAGCGAATCCGGCGGGCGCCGAGGCCGCAGAGGCAGACAGATCGGCGCCTCAAAAGAAGATTTCGCTGACGGACCCCGCGGCAAGCTGGACAGCCGCAGGTTGTTGCGTCAACAAGCGATCTGATCAGATAACGCTGTCGATCGGATGTTACGCACACCGGCCCACTCATGCGGCATTCACGACGTCCTTGAATCCCTTGCCTGCAGTGAACTTGACGGTTTTCGCCGCCGGAATCGTGATGGTCTCGCCCGTCGACGGATTGCGACCCGTGCGTTCGGCGCGAGCACCCGTCGAAAACGAGCCGAATCCGATCAGCTGGACTGTTTCGCCGCGCGTGACGGCCGCCGTCACGGCCTCGAGAATGGCATCAATGGCCTCGCCCGTGCTGACCTTGCTTTCGCCCGTGGTCGATGCAACAGCATCAATCAGTTCGTGTTTGTTCATCTTTCAGTCTCCCTTTGAACAATAACATCCCCGATACAGCGGGACGGACGCCACCCTACCGCAGGTGCGTCGGTCCGGCAACCCGCGAGTTGGGCGACCAGGCACCGCTTCGCGCCGAAGGGCCCCTTTCCTGTCGGCACGTCTTGTGGCGGAGCTGGCTTGCATGTTGGCGCGCCAGACGGTTAGTTGCGCAATGCTCTCATGCGGAGTTGAGTCTGCGGAGGAAGAAGCGATATGCTTCGCGCCTGATTTTTGAACCGCGATGAATGGACATTCACCCAACAGGACTTCACACGTGCAACAGCGACGTATAACTGCACGACGCTCGTCAGTGCATGGCAGGGCTCTTCGCGCTGCAGCCCATCGCCGCCGGCGAGCGGCTTATCGAATACACGGGTGAGCTGACCAGCTGGCGGCGGGCCGCCGCGCCAGCGCGCCGACGTTGGCCACACATTCGTATTCGGAGTCTCGGATGGGCGGGTGATTGATGGCAGCCGCGGTGGCAACAGCGCACGCTTCCTGAACCACGCATGCGCACCGAACTGCGAAGCCATTGAGTCGGGTGATCGTGTCTTCATCCACGCGCTCGCCGACATCGCGCCCGGCTCCGAGCTGTTTATCGACTATGCGCTGCCCATCGACAGCGAACCGACCGATGAGGTCCGGCAACAGTACGCATGCCGTTGTGGTTTGGCCGGATGCCGGCAAACCATGCTCAGCGCGTCAGACGGCTGACGTCGGCCGACGCGAATGACTGTTACCGGCAATGCTAGATGCCCCCTTCGCGAAGTGAACCAGCCATTGAAATGACGGCAGTCTCTGTTGCGCGAACGGCAACTATTGGCCGAACCCGGAAATACGAGTTGGCTTCGAACACCGCGACCCCTGGTTGAAGGCCGAACTTCCGTAAACGACCGATTCTGTTGAAAAACTCCCCGCCAAATCGAATTTTGGCTATCCTGGAAGACATTGATCGACGGGGGCGAACGTCATGATGGGTCAACAAGGTGGTGGTCAGGACAAACTCTTCTACTCCTTCAACCTTGATGACCATGTTCCGCGCACGCACCTGTTGCGCGGTATTGATCGCTACTTCGACCTCGATGGACTTCGCGAGCACCTCGCACCGCACTACAGCCACACCGGTCGGCCTTCTATCGATCCTGAGCTCATGATCCGCATGCTGATTGTGGGCTACTGCTTCGGCATTCGCTCCGAACGACGTCTGTGCGAAGAGGTACATCTCAACCTTGCTTACCGCTGGTTCTGTCGCCTTGGCCTGGAAGACGCAGTCCCCGATCACTCGACGTTCTCCAAGAAACGACACGGACGATTCCGCGACAGCGAAGCATTGCGGCACGTCTTTGAATCTGTCCTGCGTCGCTGTATGAGCGAAGGACTTGTTGAAGGCGAAGGCTTCGCCGTCGATGCGAGTGTGGTCAAGGCGGACGCAAATCGTGCTCGCGGAGTACCTGGAACGGAAGTCATCGACTGGCGTCAGGGTGACGGTCCGAGCCGAGCGGTACAAGAGTATCTAAGTGCGCTGGAGGAAGCGAACCCTGCGCCATCCGATGACGTGGAGTCTGCCACATCGCCAAAACGAATCTCGCTAACCGATCCGGCCGCACGCTACACCGCCGCGCCAGGTGGACCAGCGTTCTTCGCATACTCAACAAACTATTTGATTGACCTGCACGCGGGGATCATCGTCGATGTGGAGGCCACACCTGCACACAGAACGCAGGAGGTGGAATCCACCAAGACGATGGTCGATAGGGTTGAGCAGCGCTTCGCACTCAAACCCAAACGTCTGGTCGGTGACACGGCCTACGGAACAGGGGCGATGCTTGGGTGGATGGTTCAGGAGAAAGGCATCGATCCGCACGTACCTGTTTGGCAGCGCCCACCTCGTAACGACGGCACGTTTCCAAATAGCGATTTCCACTGGATCGAGCGGAGCGACGAATATCGCTGCCCAGCAGGCCATGCTCTTCGCAAAGAGCGGCGACCGTTCAAAGCACAGCGCTCGCACATCACGAAGCCCGGCACGATCATCTATCGATCCAGTCAGACAGACTGCGCTTCATGCTCAATGAAGGACCAATGCGGCCCGAACACACCCATGCGAAAAATCGCACGCAGTGTCCATGAGGAAGCACGAGAGGAGGCTAGAGCCGTTGCCAATACCCCTGCATATAAGCGCTCACGTCGAGAGCGCAAGAACGTCGAGATGCTGTTCGCTCATTTGAAGCGGATATTGAAGCTGGATCGTCTCCGATTGCGTGGACCCAGTGGCGCGCACGACGAATTCTTGCTGGCCGCGACGGCACAGAACTTACGGCGAATGGCGAAGTGGTTAGTGCCGGTGAGTCAACAAGCAGTAACGGCACCGACTTGAGGCACATCGAGAGCGTAACCCTTCGCGCAAATTCCGCCACCAACTCCGAGTCCACGACGACGCGCCACTCAAACCACGTCACTTCCGGCCTGCAAAGGGAGTTTTTCAAGAGAATCGGCCATCAACAGCCGTTCGGCCAGCGACAGTTCTCGACATTCGAGCGTCCGCTTGACTCGGTTAAGAGACGCGCTGCCCACGATCTTGTTCGTCGCACCACCGGCCATTGCCGACATTCAGGTGGCAATGTCGATGAGGCGGTGGTGGGTCAGTCTCCTGCAGTTCAAACATCGATGGTCGCCGATGTCAGGTCTCAATATCAGCGGACGCGTGCTGCCAACCCACTTCGACCTTTGGCGTGAGCTCGAACTCAACGGTGATCGTCAAGGTGAACGCGTAAAACAGTTGCTCCTGATCGCCGCTTCCCTGCTCCATCATGACAATGCACTCCCGCCGATTGACGGATTCCAGGACAACTAAGAATTCGACTCTCAGGGGAGTTTTTCAACGCGATAGTCCAACAAGCGTCACTCATTTCAGCGACGAAGCGCACGCTGATACGCGCACTTCAAAGTGCCGAAACTCCCCACCGACGGAAACCGCAACTTGCTGCGAGACTCTGTCGAAAATCGCGCCTTTAGCAGCTAAGATTACAGGCCACTTGCGGTACCCGAGCGAGATGTCCCGTTGGCAGTTCCTCCGTATCCCACACCCGCACCTTGAGCTGCGGTGTTTTGCGCCGCTACCTTCGCTTCGGCAGCCTGGATGTTTTCCGGATAATGAAGCCAATCGTGGGGATCGTAGCCAGCTTCTTCGAGTTGCACTAGTTCAGCACGCACCTGCGCCCGGCTTACCGACTGACTGGACTGTGCGAACGACACAACAGGTGCTGCAATCATCGCAGCAATGAGAACCGTCTTAGCGAACATCTTCATGATTATCGACCCCAGTGGATTGTAGTTAGTGGTACTACGAATAGGCCTACGGGAGACCCTCCTAGCCACGACACTCCAATCCTAGGGGTAAACATCATTAGGGCAAATACCAATTATATGAATTCTCTATTTCAGGGACATCAACAATCAGTTGGATCAAGGTTGCACGCCGCCCGGAACTACCGCAGTCTCGAAGTGACGTGTGCACCCCTCTTGCGCGGAGTCTGCACGGCAATGGGCACGGACAAGATCTATGAAACGTCTCAGGCAACGTTCACATATGCCGGCGGATATGCCTCCGCTGAACCAAGGCGCTTCCCAAGATCGCGTCTACCGCTACTGCCGTACCCAAGTTGGTGTGGACCTGCCCCGGGCGCCTATCCTTATCAATCAACGGTGCATGAAGTCCTCGCCGAGAACCCCGCCGGCAGCGCAGTGAAGCGACCCCAACGTGATCGACGGACATGGTTAATGCAACAATTATAGATACATTAAAGACGCAGTACAATACAAACTCAATCATTACGTTGTGTTTGCGCACTTTCGCGCCCGCTCGTCAATCCACTCGACTGCCATGATCGACCTTCGCTTTTCGACAGCTTTCCAGATGGTCCTGAGCGTGGCGCTCGCCGACCACGATGGTTTTCGATGCACGAGCAAAATGCTCGCCGACGGCCTTGGAGCAAATCCCAGCTTCGTGCGTCAACTTCTGGTGCCACTGGGGCGAGACGGCATCATTGCCGCATCGATTGGCAAGGGTGGAGGGCTGCACCTCGCACGGGCTGCCGCCAGCATAACCCTCCGCGAGATCTATGCTTCAATCACTGGCGAGAAGCGATTCCTGCACGCACGCCCATCTGCGCCACCTCGGTGCCGGGTGAGCGCCAACATCGAGCCTCTCTTCGAGAAAGTGGCGGCAGACGCCGACAAGGCACTCCTTGAGAGCCTCCAGCGACGCAACGTTGCCGAAGTGCTGTCGGAATTGCTACGGCTCGACAAGGTACGGGTCGCCCGCGGTGGCGCCAAAATTGTCCCGGAACGCGAATATATCCTTGAGGAATAGCCCCAGACGTCCGTCCATGATCGGGCTCAAGCGAAGAGGTTCGTAGATTCAGGGTTGGAACATTTTCGCAACCACCGAACACACTGGCGCGTCATCAGCGCGAGAGTGCCCTGTTTGTTGTCCGCTCTGCGCAATTCGCGTTCGCTCCAGATTCCGGATCTCGGCGATGCTGTCCGCCACCGTCCGACGGCCCAGCATGTCGAGCACGAGGGCATCCGCCTCGCCGGCGATACGCCCGAAGAACTCGACAATATTTGCGCTTGCCACGCATTGACAAGGCACGTCAGTCCGCGCGGCCCAGATCTTCTTGTCATCCGTGACGGAGCAGTAAATATCACGAAGCGTGATTGTCGCAGGTGCGCGAGCGAGACGAGCTCCGCCATTCTTCCCTAGCGAAGACGCGACTATTCCATCTCGACTCAGAGGTACAAGAAGCTTCCTGACGAAGCTCGCATTGACACCCAGCGAGTCGGCGAGCTTCTGACTGGTACATCGCACCCCATCTTCCTCAGCTATCTGTATCCCAAGCACCATCTGCAGTGCTGTCGGGAAGCGTAGATCAATCATTCCGTCTCCATCGTCACATGCATCGGGAAGTCATCACTCATCGATCACCCTTATTGCAATAATATCATTTGCAATATACGGTCAGCGAGGACGTGGCGCACGTGAGACATCCGTCCGCTTGCCCGCTCGAAATGGCACCTGCTCGCCGATGCGGCCACGGCTCTAGTGCGCCCAGAGGCGGCAGCGACCTGCACTCCCGGCCAACCCGGGGCTCCCACCTGTTTCATCACACCACCAAGCCGGACAGTCGCTGCGAGCCGATCACCACCACATCCGCTCTCTCGTCTGCCGGTGATTGATAAAATGCAATTTAGATTATTGCAATTACAGATTGAAGTGCTACTATCATTCTTGCATTTACTTTTTCGCGCTTTAAGTCGCCCTTGTTGCGCGATGGATCTCACACGTAAACCATCAGGAATGGAATCCGATGACACTCGAAACCATCAGCCCAGAACATGACGCGCCTCATGCCCAAATAGATCTGGCAGGTCTCTTCCAGCCGATCACCATCGCTGGCCTCACGCTCACCAACCGGTTCGTCATGCCGGGTATGCAGCGCGGCTGGTGCGTTGAGGGCCAAGCACCCCAACGTCTTGCCGACTACTACGCGGCACGTGCTCGTGGCGGCGTACAACTCATCATGACCGAATGCGTTGCGGTCGACCATCCGTCGGCAACACGCACGCGAAAGTACGGCCGCCTGGCCGAGGACACTGCGGACGGGTGGGCCCGATGCGCCGATGCTATTCGCGATGCCGGTGGCCACTTCTTCACCCAAATCGGACATGAGGGTGCGCTCGTCGCGGCGCCGGATGGAGACTACTTCGCAACCGCGCCAGTCCAGAGCCCTTCCGGCCTTATGAAGCCCGGCACCGTCGTCGGTAGCCCCGCGACGATCGCCGACCTGGAAGAGGTCAGGGATGCTTTTGTCCGCTCAGCACGAATCGCCAAACGGATTGGCGCGAATGGCGTCGAAATTCATGCCTGTCACGGGTATCTGCTAGATCAGTTCCTGTGGGCAGCCACGAATGTGCGTGACGACGAGTATGGCGGCGCTGAACTGAGCGACCGCGCACGGTTTCCGGCAGAGGTCGTACGTGCTGTTCGTGATGAAGTCGGGTCCGACTTTGTTATCTCCCTGCGATTCTCGCAATGGAAATTGCAGGACTATGGCGCCAGCGTAGTTAAGACGCCCGAAGAACTCTCGATCTTGCTCCGTACATTCGAAGACGCAGGCGTAGATCTTTTTCACGCATCGACTCGCCGATTCGGAGATGCCGAATGGCCTGAATCCGAGCTGGGCCTTGCCGGCTGGACAAGCAAACTTTCGAGCAAGCCTGTCATCGCCGTAGGAGGCGTGGGCCTGACCGTCGACATGGTTGAGACGTTCTCTGGCAAGGATACGAACGCGTCGCCGGACATCAATTTCCCCTCCCTGGCGAAACGATTCAGCGCGAACGAGTTCGATCTCATTGCGGTCGGTCGATCCAACATTGCGGACCCGGATTGGGTCGCGAAAGTGCGCGATGGTCGTCCCGATTTCATTCGCCAATTCAAGCTCGCAGATCTGGGTGATATCGCGGAAGAAGCCAAGCAGGCTTCGACCAAGGCTTCATAAACAGATGTTCAGACGGCCCACGACTTTCCTTCGCAGGGGCGCCTGAATTCTTCCACTTCCAAATAATCCACAGAGGAAAACATGGCTGAGAAAACACATGAAAACCGGATAGCGGTCGTGACCGGCGCAGCACAAGGCATTGGGCGAGAGGTTGCTGTCCGCCTGGCGGCACGTGGCGCGAAGGTCGCACTCGTCGATTTGAAAAAGCCCGTCGAAACTGCATCCTTGATTGGGGACGCGGCCATCGCTATCGAAGCCGACATTTCCAGCGAAGGCGGCTGGAAACACACGGCGGAGCTCGTCGAGCGCGACCTGGGCGAAGTCGACATCGTCGTGAACAATGCGGGCATCTATCCGCGTATCGAGATTGACGAGCTCGAATTGGATGCATGGCGTCGGACGTTCGCCGTCAATCTCGACGCGCACTACTTCAGCGCAAAACAGTTCCTTCCTGGCATGCGCCGCAAAAAATGGGGGCGCTTCGTCAATTTCTCGTCTAATTCGATCGGCATTGCCATCACCGGACTCAGCCACTATATGGCGGCCAAGATGGGCGTCATCGGGTTTGTCCGTGGTCTGGCCAACGACGTTGCAGCTGACGGGATCACCGTCAATGCGATCCTGCCTGCACTCACAAATACCCCCGGGACGAGCGGTGTACCGGATGAATTCAAGAAGAGCGTATGGCAGCAGCAAGCGATCAAGCGTTTTGCCGAACCCGCCGACATCGCCGGCCCGGTCCTCTTTCTCACGAGTGACGATGCAGCCTTCGTGACCGGCGAAGCCCTTGTCGTGGACGGCGGTCAGTACAAGATTTCCTGAAGACCGCTTCGTTCGACCGGGCACTCACGCCCGGTCGCCGCCTCCTTTTACCGAAAGGCCTACTCAATGATCAATCAGTTTACGGAGCACGAAGCGCGGCTTCGCTCTGGGTTCATCAAGCGGCAGCACAACCTTTTCATCGATGGCAAATGGAGCGAAGCGTCCGGCCGCGAACGTACAAGCGTCATCGAGCCGGCTACAGGCGAGACGTTGACTACGATCGCGTCGGGAAGCGTCGAAGATATCGATCGCGCTGTCCTGGCAGCCGAAAGGGCTTTCAAGGACGTATGGGCCCACATGCCGGCAGCGGATCGTACCCGGCGGCTGTTGGCTCTCGCCGACGCGATTGAACGGAATGCAGATGAATTGGCGACACTGGAGTCAATCGACGGTGGCAACCCCGTCACCCACACTCGCTACGGTGACATCGCGAGAGCGATCAACGTCTTGCGACACAGTGCGGGATGGATCGACAAAGTAGGCGGCGAAGTGCCTATGAGCGATAGCCATCTCGGCTCACTGTCGTTTTCCATTCGGCAACCGGTTGGCGTCGTGGGTGCGATCACACCATGGAACGCGCCATTCCTGCTTGCCATGTTCAAGATTGGACCGGCCCTTGCGGCCGGCTGTACGATGGTGCTCAAGCCCGCCGGCCTCGCGCCACTGACTGCGCTGCGCCTGGCCGAACTTACGCTTGAGGCCGACATCCCTCCAGGCGTCTTCAACGTTGTGACGGGGAACGGCGGCGTCACTGGGCGCGCACTCGCAGTACATCCCCGTGTTGCGAAAATTGCATTTACCGGGTCGACCGACACCGGCAAGTCACTGCTAGTCGACGCCTCAGGCACGCTCAAGCGGGTTACCCTCGAACTCGGTGGTAAATCGCCAGTGTTCATTTTCCCGGACGCGGATGTAGAAGCAGCCACGAATGCGGTGTCGTCGGGCATCTTCTTCAAAACAGGACAGTTCTGTGCCGCAGGCACGAGGCTTTTTGTCCACGAACGAGTCTATGAACAGGTCGTCGCAGGATTCGAAACGCGGGCAAATCGGGTGAAGATCGGCGCACCGCTTTCGTTGGATACTGAGATGGGCCCATTGATCTCCGAAGGACAGCGCAGCCGCGTGCTTGAATACATCGCTGCAGGCAAACGGGATGGAGCGACCGTGGTAACAGGTGGGCACGCGATAGATGGGCCGGGCTATTTCATCCAGCCAACGCTGCTCACAAATACCCGTCCGGACATGTCCGTCGTTCGCGACGAGATTTTCGGTCCCGTGCTCTGTGTCTCGAAGTTCTCGGACGTCGATCTCGACCGACTCCCTGCCATGGCCAATGACACGGAGTACGGTCTCGCCGCTTCGATCTGGACCAGGGATCTCGGCCACGCGCATCGGCTCGTCCGCGCGATCGACGCTGGCATCATCGAGGTAAATGGCGGCGACCTCGGTGCTCTACCCTTCGGCGGGTTCAAGCAATCTGGCATTGGCTACGAATTGGGTAAAGCGGGCGTAGAAGCTTACACAGAGACGAAGGCCATCGGGATTAAGTATTAATCTCATTAGACACTGTACCGCCCAGTGAACGGGGCCACGTAGCCGGCATCCCGACTATGTGGCCTCACATCCCTTAAAAATTCCTCCGACTAGCGTGAACAAAGCGACTGTTGAGCGAATGGATGGTATTACAACTGATTAGGAGACTTCTTACCATGCGCGTCGTCGCCCTTGAAGAACACTTCATTGTGCCTTCGCTTCTGGAGGCATATTTTGATTTGCGTACCAATCCCGGCCTTACACCTAGACGCAAGGAAATACTGACTGACCTGGATGAGGGGCGCATCAAGGACATGGACGATTGCGGCATCACTTATCAGGTCATTTCGGCGTCCATTCCTGGAGCTGATCTCCTCGACGGAAAGGAAGGAATACACGTCGCGACTGAAACTAACAATACGCTCGCGGCGGCACTGCGCAGACACCCCGACCGGTTTGGTGGGTTCGCTCATCTGCCTATGCGCGAACCGTCCGCAGCCGCTGATGAGCTCGAACGTGCAGTGGTTGACCTTGGATTTAGTGGCGCGATGGTCAATGGCTTGACGGACAACCGCTTTCTCGACGACCCACGGTTCGACCCGGTACTGGAGCGCGCCGCAGCACTCGATGTTCCAATATACATTCACCCCAATGTACCGCCTAAAGCCGTCTATGACGTCTACTACGATCGGCTGCCGGGACCAGCGAGTGCGTTACTGGCCTCGGGTGCATTTGGCTGGCACTCAGAGACCGCAATTCACATCCTCCGCCTTGTCCTGACCGGCGCTTTCGAGCGACATCCCCGGCTCACCATAATCGCGGGGCACATGGGTGAGATGCTCCCGTTTATGCTTGGTCGGGCTGACGATATCCTCATCGGGCACGGTGGACTTAACAGGCCTATCAGTGAAACGATTGTCGATCGTGTCTACATCACAACGAGCGGCATGTTCACGACACCACCGCTGCTGACAGCGCTGACAACCTTCGGCACCGACCGCATCATGTTCAGCGTCGATTATCCGTTCAGTCAAAACTCACAAGGCAAGGCCTTTTTGGAGAACATGCCGGTTTCTCCTGCCGATCGTGCAAAAATCGCTCATGGAAATGCTGATCGAGTGTTGAAACTGAGCCAGAGAATGTGACTTGTTGTCGAAGTACGGCGCAGGAGCTTAAACGATGACTTGTCATTTTGTCGTGCACTACGGACAAGAGTTTCGTCTCACTGCGTCGGCGACAGTTCACATCGCGGCCAGGCACATACCGACCATACTTCGCTAACTACTGGATCGGTACGACTGCACCGCCAGGTTGATCATCATCACTTCGCCATATTCCGTCTTGCACAGAAACGAAGGTGACTAAACCACAATCGCCGCTTCATCCAAGTCAGGAGGTACAGCGTGCAGAAGCTCCATTCCGTTCTGGAATCGGAAATCACCACGATACGGCATAGCGATCAACTTTGACGTGTCTTGTGAATTCTTCAGTGTGTATCACTTTACGTTTCGAGCTTGTCGCAGATCCGACCGATCAGGTCATCGTTATCGGCTTGTTTATCTACGTGGCATTCACCCCTGCACCAGAAGTCACCACTGTCTCTTTAACTCAAACGGGAGCCGTCCATGAATTCCAAGGCAATCAGGACTGTTGGTGTATTCGCAGTGACCGCTTTTCTGGTAGGCACCTCCATGACCATCCCCGTCATTGGTGTCGCACAAGAGACCCAATCCGCCCCCCTCTCAAAGAAGGAGCAGCGTCGCGTAGATCGACAGTTGTCAAAGGACGTACGTCGTGCGCTCGAGGCGCAACACATCGACACAGGTAACTTGCTCATATCTGCACAACGTGGAGTTGTCACTCTCCATGGAACCGTTTCGGATCCAGGTCAAATCGGGAAAGCTGAAGACGTGACCAAAACAGTCCCCGGTGTCCAATCGGTGAAGAACTACGCTACTCCTTATATCAACGGTCGCTGAACATCACTGACTTTTCGATGCATGGCTGGTAGACGACGTACGACTCTGAGTGGAAAAGCTCATGGTCCTTCAAAACCGTTCGAGGAGGCTGCGTTACTCGTCGTCGCCTCCTCTGTCGCATCGGTAACGGGCGTCGCTGCAGAAATCAGGTGCGCGCTTGTTCCCATCAAGCGAGCATGGAAATGTCCCAAGTTGGGACATTTGCCGTATCTGTCGCACCGAATTAGCAGAATAGGCAGAAATGGGAACCGGCGACGTCCCGCCGTATGAAGCGAAGCACAGCCTCAGTCTGCCTGGTGACCACGGCGCCGGGAAATTCTGCAAACTCGCACTGCAGATAACTAAAGATAATGCCTCAATCACAATTAGTTAATGGACGCGATATGAGGCAACACCTAAAGTTCGTAAATAACAGATTACCCCCATGAACAACGCGCTTACCGATACGGGTTATCGCGCGCTTGGGCCAAATACTGCGACAAGTAGTAGCTGCGACTGGTAGCAACAAATCTCGGACGCCTCTGGAGCAGGCCCTGCGCCGCTCGTTCGTGACCATCACGCGAGTCTGTTAGCTATTTCATTGTCCAGATTCCAAAAGATACTCAGCGGAGACAGTGATGTCAGGTCACTATAACGTACTTATCGTGGGAACCGGTCACGGTGGCTCCCAGGTCGCCATCGCCTTGCGGAACCGCGGCTTTAACGGAAGCATCGCAATGATCGGGGAAGAGGTTGGCTATCCCTACGAGCGCCCCCCTCTTTCGAAGGACTATCTCGCCGGCGAAAAATCGCGCGAGCGCATACTCATCAAGCCAGCTCAATTCTGGGCAGACCGCGACGTGAATCTGCTGACCGGTAACGCCGTAGTTTCGATTGATCCAGAACTGCACACGGTGACCACTTCGGTGGGAGAAATACTGCACTATCAGACGCTGATCTGGGCAGCCGGAGGTCATGCACACCGCCTGAACTGCCCCGGACACGACACCGCTGGAATTCACTCGATTCGCACCCGAGAAGATGTGGACCGGATACTCCAAGAACTGGACCGCACCGAGCGAATTGCTGTGGTGGGTGGCGGATACATCGGCTTGGAGGCCGCAGCAACATTGCGAAAGCTGGGGAAGAATGTCATAGTATTCGAAGCGCTCGATCGAGTCCTCGCGCGGGTTACGAGCGAGACCGTTTCGCGCTTCTTCGAACATGAGCACCGTGCTCAAGGCGTCGATCTGCGTCTCGGCACTTCTGTTCAGGAAATTCAAAACGTGGGCGGAAGAGTCAGCGGCGTACGCACCAACAAAGGAGAAACAATCGCCGCCGAAATGGTGATTGTAGGCATTGGCATCCGTCCTTCGGTCGATCCCCTACGAAATGCCGGTGCGTCCGTCACCAACGGCGTCGTCGTCGACGAATACGGACGCTCGTCATTGCAGGACATCTTTGCGCTCGGCGATTGTGCCTTGCATCCGAACAGCTTTGCGACTGACTTGACGGTTCGATTGGAATCGGTCCAGAACGCCAACGACATGGCTTCTACGATCGCCGGGTTCATCACAGGAGAACGGCAGCCTTACAAATCGGTACCGTGGTTCTGGTCGAATCAGTATGACTTGCGCATGCAAACGGTCGGCCTATCGACCGGACATGATCACGCGATCGTTCGTGGCAGCCCCGAAAAACGAAGTTTTTCTGTTGTCTACCTCAAGAACCGTCAAGTTATCGCGCTTGACTGCGTCAACGCTGTCAAAGACTATGCACAGGGACGCGCGCTAGTACAGGACCGCATGGTTATTGATACCGTACTGCTCGCTGACTCATCCATCACGCTCAAGGAACTCGCCCAAAAGGCATCTCCCGATGCAGCCAGCTTGCCATCCCTATGACGACAAAGTGCTAGACCGGATCGTCAACGGATGGCGCTCGTGTAATTCCGGTCGGACACAACGAGACTCCTGACACTGCGAAGATGGAACCAAACACTATGGATTTGCAGCGGATCCGCTACTTCGTTGCGGCGGCAGAAGATCTGCACTTTGGTCGTGCCGCAAAGCGCATGAATATCGTTCAGTCAGCGCTCAGTCAACAGATCAAGCGATTCGAGAGTGAACTTTCGATTGACCTTTTCTATCGAAACACTCACGGGGTACAGCTCACCGAAGCAGGTCACTTCATGTTAAATGAGTGCCGCATTCTGCTTGAACAGGCCGACAGAACGACCCGTATCGCCAAGGACGCAATTGCCGGGATCCGTGGGCGGATCAGTATGGCTTTTGTGGATAACGCTATCTGCACCCTGCTTCCCCCTCTCATTCGCGACTATAGGCAAACGTATCCAGACGTCGAGCTTTGTTTGCAGACGATGAACCGCTCAGAGCAGGTGACGGCGCTCCTCGATAGACGGATCGACATCGGGCTCGTTCCTGGGCCGGTCCAAATCGAAGATATGGACAGTGAAGTCTTCGTTTCTTCGCCGCTCGTCGCTGTCTTTCCACGCGGACACGCTCTTGCGTCTCGCTCCTCGGTGAGACTCGAGGATCTAACAGATGAAGCGTTCGTCCTGTTTCCGAGCTCTATTCAATCCAGATTGCTTGAAATCATCATCGCGACTTGCGCTGGTGCCGGCTTTGTGCCCGACGTAGCTCAGGAAGCGAATCATCTCCATACTGTGCTTGCCCTCGTCGACGCGGGTGTGGGTGTAACCCTCGCTCCTCCATGGGTGGCACATGCACGTGCGTTAGATATCGTTTTTGTGCCTGTGGAAAATTACACTCCCACGTACGACTTGGTCTTTGTGAGGCGGCATGACAGCACCAACATCGCTCTGAAGCGTCTGTGGACCGCAGCAACTACGAAACAACGTGTCCGAACATGCGGACCTGATCGGAACGAGATCACTGCGACGCGCGTCTGATATGTCCCGGTGGGAGACAACACAGTGATCTGGATCTTTCGCTCACTTCAGAGTGCTGCAAGTTGGCGCTCGAAGGTCGGCAAGTCAAAGTAATCTCGCCACTCAGTAATGAGCCCATTTCGCACGCGGAACGATCCCATTAATGGCACGGAAATCTTTTTCCCTTCCGGATTTGTGAACGAATCGATTCGCTCCGTGAGAACATGCTCTCCGTTCTCTGCGATGCTCACCAACTGCCAGTCGGCTTTCATTTTTGAGCCAACGCCGAAGGCATCGGCAAACTCGCGCGCTGCAGTTCGTCCTACGATCGGCTCCATCGGGACGTTGTGGTAAAAGATATCTTCTGCCATAAATTCGTGAACACGATCCATATCGTTATCGTTCCACGCATCGATAAAATCGAGGATAGTTTGCATCGGACTCATAGTTTGTCTCCGTATTGAAGCACATCTGATCAAAGCACATTCCAGTTCCTGGACGATTCGAGACCGATTTACCAGGAAGTCATTCCGCCGTCGATGATGAAGTCTGAACCAGTCACCCACGACGCCTCGTCCGAAGCGAGATACACGGCGGCCCATGCAATATCTTCCGGTTGGCCCAGCCGATCTAACATGATCTTGTCTTCGATCACCTTCTTAAACCCCGGATTCTGTTCAAATGCGGCGCGTGTCGCGTCACTCACAATAAGCCCCGGGGATATGGAGTTGGCCCGGATCCGGTTGCTCGCGCCTTCCATTGCAAGCTGCTTGGTCATCGCTCTGATTCCACCTTTTCCCGCAGCGTGGGCAACAGCAGGCAATGCCTCCGTCGCTTGATGAGCCGCTACCGATGCGAAATTGATAATCGCCCCTTGACCGCGCTTCAACAGGTGCGGCCACGCTGCCTGACATGGAAGGAAAACAATGTCGAGTTCACCCGCGATTGTCTTTCGCCACTGCGCCAAAGTCATCTCGTGAATCCATGCAAATTCGACCACGGCAGCGGCGTTGACCAATACGTCCAGCCCTCCGTAGCGCCTGGCTGTTCCTTCCATAAGCTCACGACATTCGCTTTCATTCAGCAAATTCACCGGGGCCTCAACGCTGATGTCAAGCCCGCGTTCCCGAGCCTTGGCTGCGACTGCTTGTGCCCCAGCCACGTTTAGATCAACGCCTACGACTTGCGCACCTTCCGCAGCAAATGCTAACGCAATGCCGCTCCCGATCCCGCTCGCTATGCCGGTGACAACGGCGACTTTTCCTTTCAATCGATCTGGCATGGTCTCCTCAATTCAAAAATCCTGCTCGCACGACAGTACAGCCTGTAGGGGCAGGTACAGGTACACTCTCCCGCCCTACTGGCTTACCCAACGTTCAGGCTTCTGCGTTGCCCTAGTCCGGTGCAATCGTCACCTTCAGTCCTTCGAGCGCGTCGTTGAAGTGTATCTGGCATGAAAGACGTGAATTTTGTTTTCGAAAACTGGCCGCATCCAGCAAATCGTCCTCATCCTCCGATATCTGACTGAGTCGATTCTCGAACTCCGGATCGACATAGACATGACAAGTTGCACACGAACACGAGCCGCCGCAAAGTGCAAGCAGCTCGCTGATACCCGCATCGCGAATGATCTCCATTACCGAAAGGCCAGGTTGAGTTTCCAGACGATGTGTTTGCCCATCTCGTGTTGTCACGAACACGGACGCAACCGCCTGCACGTCACCCGACATGCTTCCAGCTTGCTGCTGATTCTCGGTAGCATTTATGTTTGACATTTGCTTGATCTTCCTGCGTAGGCCGCTGACTTGCAGCAGTAGCGAAATCTAAAAAACCGCATCGGATTTTTGAACCACCGGCACAACAACCGCCCGTTACTTTCCGATACAGTCCGAAGCACCGCCGAACCACCTATCTACTCGGCCCAAAGCTTCGAGTAATATCAGTGGCGCTGTGTCGCTCGTAGATCGGGCGGGCAGGCTCGCGTGGATGTGCTTGGATACTAATGCTAGGCGTGGACTTTTGATCAAGTCCACTAATCTCTTCTAATCCCGTCATCACAATTCGTGATCAACCACCCCTCTCGCCAGTGACGTCGCCTCCTCAGGCCCGACACGCAACATTCATACGCTCGTTGATGCCTCGTTGCAATCAAGGCGGAAAGCGCCGTGGATCGTGAGATCACCTCGCCTTATAGACCGATAACAACAACTTAGTCGACTTTATCTCTCGCATCGTGGATGCTGAATACCGGGAAGTAAGTGTGTGAACTCGACATGCCAAGCATTGCAAACTCAGATGATCCAAGGTTGGCTTGGTGACGTACGACCCCGCCACCGCGCTACCACCTGATAGCAATCCAGCCCGCAAATGTTCAACGGTTTGCACACTATTTATCAGATCTGAAGGCGTTGCTGCATCGCATAACCGATACCGCTGCGCGCCCGGCTTTGCACGCGCACGCCACGAGAAACGGCTTCCAGGCCGGAACAACCATGGAGATAAGCATGAACAGCAGCGTACAAACAGATGGTGGTGCGGCACGGTGTCCGTTTCACTCCGCCTTCGACCCACTGGAACCAGCACAGATCGCTGACCCTTTCCCGATTCTGGCAAAGATGCGGGAGGAGTCACCCGTTTTTTATATGGAAAAGTATGATCTGTGGGTCGTTACACGTCGCGAAGATGTGCTTGCGGTGTACAAGGACATGGTCAGCTTCTCAAACGGTAACGCACACAAGCCTCTTTCGCCCAAGTCGCAAGCCGTAATCGACCGGGTCGGAGAGGACTGGCCATTGCCGGTCGACGGCAGCCTTAACGCCATGGACCCGCCGGAGCACCTCCCCCTCAAACAGCTTTTCATGAGCGTATTCCATAAGGCTCTTCCCGGAACGGACGAGTGGCTGGACGAAAAACTCAACAAGCTGGTCGATCGGTTCGCGAACGACGGAGAAGCGGACCTCGTGCCTTCATTCTTCTGGCCGACGACAGTTGGTGCGGTGGCGCACCTCATCGGGGCCGCCGACTCCGAAACCGAGCGGTTCAACGAATGGGCAGAGAACTGGTTTGAGCTGACGGGTTCGACTCTGCTGTCTCCGGAACGTGCGGAGGCTTGCTGGATGGCCTTTATCGATTTTGAACAATGGGCTTACGCGCTCCTCGAGGCGCGTCGACGCGACCCTCAGCATGACCTCATCTCCAAGCTGATCGAGGCGCAGCGCAGCGGAGCAGCCGTCACAGACCGACAGATCGTCACGAACATGATCGGCATGGTAGCGGCCGGGACTGACACGACGGCAAACACGATCGCGCAAATGATTTACACGCTTCTCAAGAACCCTGACCAGCTTCAGCGAGTTCGAGAAGATCCCAAATTGCGCCCTCAGATGATAGAAGAAGTCATCCGTCTCCGACTACCGATTCGGGGCGTCGTACGCACCATGACCAAAGACGTTGAAATGGGTGGGGTTACGTTGCCCAAAGGGGCAAAAGTCTACATCCATCTTGGCTCCGCAAACCACGACCCTGCCATGTTTGCGAACCCGGACGCGTTTGACATTGACAGGAACAATGCTCACAAACACGTTTCGTTTGGCGCGTTTAACCGTGCCTGTGTAGGCGCGCCTCTCGCACGTCTTGAGATCGCAAAAGCTCTCGATATCATCCTTGATCGATTGCCGGGGCTGCGCCTCGCCGATGAGAACGAGCCGTTGCGATACACAGAAAGCATCATTGTTCCTTCGTTGAAGAGTCTTCGCGTGCGCTGGGACGTACCCGCCAAAGCCGTATAGACATCCCCTCCCACGCGTGCTCGTTGCTTTGATGCAATGCATCAATCCTCGTGTGCAAGGGGAGAAACCGGGGCTGTTCTGCTTGTTCAATGGTGCTCGCGACTACCAGATCCCTTCGGATGGGATCCGGTAGTCGAGATGGGCAGCCACCCCGGCCGAACCGCTATTAACTAGTTCTTGAAACGATCGACCCTCCCTGCATTCAGCAGGGAGTTACCAACCTTCAAAGCGAAGCACCGGCTCACACCCTGTTATATCAAAGGCTAACGGGGATCGAACAGTTCGGTTACTTGTCTGGAGATTTCATCATTTTAGTACGCAGTCCATATCAATAAAATGTACGGAGACGAAATTGAAGGGATACATCGCATTGAGCTTGATATGCATATCCACCGGTGCCGCTGCGCAAAGCAGCTTCACACTCTGGGGACGCTTGGACGCAGGCGTACAGTACCTGACGAACGTCGCTGGGCAAAATGGAAAACGATCCAATGTATGGAGCGCCGATAGCGGTGACGCTGGCGCCAGTGCATGGGGGATGACGGGAGTTGAATACATCGGCAATGGCTACAAGGTGAACTTCAAGTTGCTGGACTATTTTCAGGTTACCAACGGTGTGGCGTGGAATCCCTTCTGGGAAAATGCCTACGTCGGTATCTCAGGCCCATTTGGATCGTTCCGGCTCGGTCAAGACGATTCAATTATTAAAGACGGCAACTACGAATTCGATCCCTTCAGCCAGCAGGACATTGGACTTGCATCTCTGGTGAGAAACGCAAACTGGCCGAACTTCAGCAACACCATCAGCTACTACTCCCCCTCCTTCAAGGGCTTCGATGTAGCGTTCCAGTATTCATTGAACGGAGTGCCCGGGAACTTCAATAGCGGCAGGACAGCAGGTGTGCAGCTGACTTACCGGCTTGGAGGGTTCTCGGCGCGCACGATATATCAAGAGGTAAGGGACGCAAATGGCAAATTCAGCGACCTCTATGCTGCGCAGAAGCAGGTATTCGTTGGCGCCATGTATAACGTCAACCATTTCAAAGTGCAGGCAACTTACACTTATATGGCGGCGCCCGATGCACCTCAAAATCGACCACGCTACGCCGACTACGGCTGGTTTGGGGTAACGTACAGTGCGACGGGTCCATTTACTGCGATGGCAGCGGTTTACCATATTCATCAGCGCGATGGACAGGGCAGCGCGACCCTTTTGAACTTAGGCTCGACTTATTCCCTGTCCAAGAGGACATACCTGTACGCTACAGTCGGCTACCTGATCAACGGAGAACACACCAACTTTAGCGCAACGGCGCAACCACCAGACTCACCCTACAATCCGCCCATCGGACACAATCAGCTGGGATTTTTCACCGGCATCATGCACTACTTTTGAAGCGGTGGCCGATCTTCGCTACGTGTTCCGGCGGTATCTTGATAGATCGGCCCGCGCGAGAAAATCTGCCCGACTCCACATCTCGCCGCTTCCCCTCGCGTCGCAAATTCAGTCCTGATCCACGCGCCTGTGTCGCCCCTATCGGGGCATCTCCCAATCCCATTGTTCTGGCCCCGACAACGCCTTAGGCTCTGATTCCGGTCACTCCGGACTGTGCTGCATAAATGCAATTATAATTCTTGCATAAACGCGCCGCAAATTGTATTGTTGATTAATACCTTTGCAGAGTGGCGAAGGTCGGAGTCGAGGGCCAGCGGTCCGGCGAGCCGCAACGCTGTAGTCTCGCTGAGGCCGTGGTTCGCTTCTCCAAACTGACAACGATCAATCGACACGTGCCACGACCAGCGCTCTGCGCGTACTGCGCCGCGCAGATTCGTTGCAATCGAGCCCCACAGGTCTTTGTACATCGATGACCGACTCAGTACAGCATTGCACCTGACGCACGAGGAGCAATGCACGATAACGGAGACAGACATGATTGATCTACGACGGGTACGCTACTTCGTCAGTGCGGCGGAACAACTACATTTCGGCCGCGCTGCCGAACGAATGAACGTGGTTCAGCCCGCAATTAGTCAGCAAATTAAACGATTTGAGGAGGAACTCGGCAGCAAGCTGTTCGAACGCTGCGGTAACGAAGTTCGGCTTACCGAGGTGGGTCAACAGATGTTGCCGGAGTGCCGGAGACTTCTTGAGCAGGCGGACGAGGCAATGCGCGTTGCCAGAGCCGTGCGAACCGGAATGCGCGGTCGCATCAGCTTTGCGTTTGTCGACAACGCCGTTTGCTCACTTCTTCCTCCGCTGATCCGGTCTTACAGGCAAAGATACCCGAATGTTGAACTGCGGCTACAGACGCTGAGCCGTGAAGAACAGGTTGCAGGTCTCAATGACCGCCGAATCGACATCGGCCTGTTACCGGGACCCGTCAATTGCGAGGGCCTCGAGAGTGACACGTTCGTTGGTGGTCCGCTGATCGCCGCCGTATCTCGCGGCCATCCGTTAGCGTCCCAAACCTCAGTTCCTCTTAAAGCGCTGCAAGACGAGCCTTTTGTTCTCTTCCCTGCAGGAATCAAATCCCGTCTGCTCGAAATAATCATCGCCGCCTGCGCCAATGCCGGATTCACCCCACGGGTGGCGCAGGAAGCAATGCACATCCACACAGTCCTTGCGTTGGTCGACGCCGGCGTCGGTGTCACTCTCGTTCCGCCTTGGGTGGTTCGAGAGGGTGTTCATGACGTGAGTTTCGTGAAGCTTGAAACATCCACACCCGCTTATGACCTCAAGTTCGCGTGGCGTACAGATTCCTCGAACGTTGCACTCGACGGATTGCGGACGATTGCACGGACGAACTGTTCGCCCGAATCGCTACAGGCGAGCGGATCACTATCCGTGATCGACCAATCACAAATCGTAAATTTACCTTATCAGTCGCACGAACTAGAGTCGTCGAACGACTGCCCTGTCTGAGCTGGCGTAGAACAAAACGCGCGGACCTCTTTCCACGCCGAATGTAACAACCACGCACGAAGGAGACGTTTTCACATGAGTATCATTCGCTTCGACCGGCCAGCCGCAACTCTCCCCGGTTGCGACTCCGCATCCCTCACTTCAGGTGAGGCAACACATGAATAAACGAGAGTTACACGATTGTGAATATCTGATTATTGGAGGCGGCTCAGCCGGTTGCGTCCTTGCAAGTCGTCTATCGGAAGATCCCGCCGTGCGCGTAACACTTGTCGAGGCTGGACAAGATGTCGAGCCTGTCGCTGTAAAGGATGCGCGTTTTCGCACACTGAACGACTCGCGTTTTCTCTGGCCAGATCTGAGCGCCGAGTATAGCCAGAACGGCATTGGACCATTGCCATTCGGCCAGGCAAAGATCTTGGGGGGTGGCTCCGCCATCAACGGCATGCACGCGCAACGTGGCTTGCCTGAGGACTATGAAGAGTGGAGCGACTTCGGCGTGCAAGGCTGGGGATGGGCGGACGTCTTGCCATACTTCAAACGGCTTGAGACCGACTGCGATTTTGATAACGAGCAACATGGTAAGTCCGGACCGCTACAACTCCAGCGCGTCCCCCCAGACAACTGGAGTGGCCTTACCAAGGCCGTCGCTACGACATACGAGCGACGCGGAATCAGCTATATCGAAGACTTGAATGGACAGGCAGGTGACGGCTACGGTTCCGTGCCAATCAATATGGTCGGCAGACATAGGCTTTCCGCGGCTGCTGCATATCTCACTCCTGAGGTACGCAAACGGGACAACTTGCGTATTGAGACAGGAACCGCCGCCTCTCGACTGCTTATGGATGGACCACAGGTTACCGGTGTAATCATCGGCGAAGGGGAACAATCCCGCGCGATCTGGTCCCGCGAAACAATCGTCAGCAGCGGTGCTCTGCATTCGCCCGCATTGCTGTTGAAGTCGGGTATTGGGCCCGCTGAGCAGTTACAAGCCGCCGGCGTCCCTGTGGCGAAAAACCTGGCTGGCGTCGGTTCCAATCTGCTGAATCATCCAATGCTGATCGTTGGCGCTCATCTACGGTCGATGGGACGTCAGCGAAACGATGTACTCCCGCCATGCCCTATCGTCGTCAGGTATTCGTCCGGATTACAAGGAGTAGCTTCAACCGACGTTGTTCTCAATGTATGGGAGCGCACACCAAACAACCTTGCACGGGACCCTCTCGGTCGTCAGGTGGCCAACCTGATGTTCATTATCAACAAGGTTTACTCCCAAGGCAGCGTCAAGCTCGCGCCCGAAGGCGCGCTCGACATTCGCTTTAACCTCCTTCAGGACCCTAGAGACCTCAGGCGCATGGTGGACGGCCTCTCTTCACTGGCCGACCTCGTCCAGGAGCCAGAAGTAGCTAGTCTAGTGAATGCTGCTTTCTTACCCGCGATGACGCCACTTGCGTTGCTGATGATGCAGGATAACTGGAAAGCACAGGCACTAAGCATCGCCGGCGCCGCGGCCTTTGCAGCTCCCGGCCTCCCTCGCAAGAAGGCATTCGAAATGGCAGGAACACCTATCTCAGACGTGATGCGCAGCGGAAAGCAAATGATTGAAGATACCGTGCGAATGGCTACGCTCCCGGGCGGCCATGTCTCTGGAACATGCCGCATGGGAAGTCCCGACGACCCTGAAGCAGTCGTCGACTCCAACTGTCGTGTGATCGGTGTAAGCGGCCTGCGGGTAGTCGATGCGTCAATTTTCCCCACGCTGATGGCAGCGGGAACCAATCTTCCAGTCATCATGGCCGCTGAAAAGGTCGCAGACGCAATCAAGCGGGAGTATCGAGCATGAGCAGCCGATGGAACCTGAAATACACTTCACATCTTGGCTATCTGCATCCCGATGACCCCCTGTTTCGCGAAAGTGTATCCAGTTCGGATCCGTGGGATCACGTGGAATTCGCTGCACATAAGGGATTGGCCGGGGTGCTCTTCCCATGGGCCGTGGAGCGCTCCAAACATGATGTATCACGGTTTAAGGCCGCACTGCAGCACTTCGGGCTCCGCTCGAGTTGCATTGTCTATGCTCCGCTCGACGCGGTAATGATCCCATCATGGACAAAGCCGGACGGATGGGACGAAATTGAATCGCATCTCGCTCGCACTGTCCCCCTGGCTGTCGATATTGGTGCACCGATGCTTGCGGTTTTACTCAAGCAAAACGAAGGCGAGAGCCGCCTGGCGCAGGAAAACGCTGCTGTTGAAAACCTCCGCCGAGCCGGAGACCGCGCCGCCGCTGCAGGACTCGTTATCGGGATCGAACATATGGTCGCCCTACCCGGTATGCTCCTCACGAATACAGAACAGGCCGTAGCACTACTCGATCGTGTGGGGCATTCTGCCGTAAAACTCATATTTGACACAGGGCACGTCTTCGAGATGGGTGATGACGTCAATGTTGCATATCGCCGTGCACTTCATCACATTGGGCTCATCCAGTTTGCTGACATGCCGGGACGGGTTGAGCCTGGGGCCGGCACAATCGACTTTGAATCGCTATTGAAACAAATCCAGCAATATGGCGACCCGGAACAGCTTATTGACCTCGAACATGGTTGGACTGAGCGGTCCGCTCACATCGAAAACGAAGGGCTTCTCAAGATGCAAGCGCTCGATGCCACGTTGTACTTGCGCGAGGACCGCACATGACTGTTAGCGAGTTCCCAAAACAAGATCGGCACAAGTCATTCTATGAACGTATAAGTAAAGATAACTTATCTCCATTGTGGCAACGTTCTCATATCCTGTCCCCCAACTCACCTGCTCCATCCGTCGTTCCAGCTCACTGGGATTACGACGGTGTCGTTCGACCGCACATTTTCACTGCTGGTGACATTGTGTCAGCAGACGAAGCCGAGGGCCGCGTTCTCATTCTGGAAAATCCTGGGTTGCCGGGAAGTGGCTCAGTTACTCAAACGCTATACGCCGGCTTCCAGTTGGTTTTGCCAGGCGAAGTGGCTCGCGCATATCATCACTCACAGTCTGCCGTGCGCTTTGTCATCGAGGGAGATATCGCCTATACCACTGCGGGCGAAGAGCGGGTCGAAATGAATCCCGGTGATTTTTTGCTTGCGCCGAGCTGGCGCTGGCACGAACACGGGAATGAAACAGAGCCCATGGTTTGGCTCGATGGACTGGACATTCCTATCGCATCCTTCTTTAGCGGCGGGTTTGCTGAATCGGCAAAAGCAATATCGCAGGAGAAGCTGCGACCACCGTGCGAAAGCGCCGCACGATACTCAAATAACATGCTTCCAGTCGACTGGAAACCAGACGATCGAACTTCGCCGATTCTCCGTTACCCGTACGAGAGGAGCGACGAAACGCTGCGCGTGATGTCGCGTGGCGGTGAACCAGACGCCTGTCATGGATATAAGGTGCGCTTTATAAACCCCACCACCGGTGGTGCGCCGACGACCACAATCTCAGCATTCGTCCAACGGTTTCCGGAAAAATTCGAGACGGCTATGTATCAGTCGACCGATAGCACGGTCTTCACTGTCGTCGAAGGCCATGGCCAAACAAAGATTGGCAGCCACCGCATCAAGTGGAAGCCACGCGACGTATTTGTAGCGCCGAGTTGGCATCCGATAGTGCATCGATGCGAAAAGGAGGCCACGCTGCTCAGCTTCTCGGATCGGGCTGCTCAGGAAGCTTTGGGGATCTGGAGGGAAGCCCGCTACCTGAACCGGAAGCTTGTATAAGCATCAAAATCAATACTGCAAACTGCCCACACGCGGGCAGTTTCTGGGTCGATGATGGTACTCGTCGGTTTCGAAGGCAAAATCTCTGTGACAAATGCGGGACCGGTCTGGCCATCTAGAGACGGTATCACTAACTGTTATCGAAAGATCAGATTGAATTAATGGACATGGTTAAAGGGTGAGTGGTCTGATTGAGATATCGCTCAAGTGCGCAACTACCAAAATGCGCCTTAGGCTTCACTTCACCCTCAACCACAATGGAGAGACAAATGTCCGAAACGTTAGACGCAAAGGCGTCAACGACCGAAGTTATACCTGCAAGCAAGATCCCCGTGCCCCGTACGGGAGCCGCAGCAATTGTTGAGTCCATGCACGCTGCAAATATCGAGGTCGTTTTTGGTTACAGTGGCGGCGGAACCGGTAATCTGATTCACGAAATTGCTACCACAGGCATGCGGAACATGAACGCCCGCACAGAGATTGCCTGCGCATGGATGTCTTACGGCTATAACCGGATCAAAGGTCGCGCAGCTTCGGCATGCCTGTTCCACTGTGTTGGCATTCTGCATGCGAGTCCCGTTGCACTTGCTGCGAAGACCGACAGCACGCCGCTGGTTTTGACCTATGTCAGCCTCGATAGCGCGCTTGATCTGCGGGAAGGGTTGCAAGACTCGACCGAAGTTTTCGCTGCGATGAAGCCGCTCGCCAAATACGCTCGTAAGCTCGTTGTTTCAGACGATGCTCCACTCGCAATCCGTCAAGCGGTCATTTCGGCCAGTACCGGTCGCCCGGGCGCCAGCGTCCTCGATTTTGCGTTTCAGGTGCTGATCAGCGAGACAAATTGCGCTGTCGAGCCACTGACTCTGCCCGAGCCACCGGGCACGAGCGCATCGACCATCGAAAAAATCCTTTCTGCACTTCGCACGGCAAAGCGCCCAGTAATCCTGGCCGGTGCTGGCGTGCAACATGCCTGCGCCGCGGCTCAGTTGCAAGCATTTGCCGAGGCGGTGAACGTCCCCGTGGTCAGTACATCCTGGGGCGGCCGTGGCCTACTTGCCGACAACCATCCCCTCTTTGGTGGTGTTGTCGGTTCGTTCGGGTGGGTCGGTGCGAACACGATGGTGCAAGAGGCGGATCTGTGGATCGCAATCGGCACCACTTTCTCGCAGATGACAACCGGTGCGTGGAATATGACCAAGCCGGAAAACGTCATTCACATTGATATCGACCCCAACCAGCTCGGCAAACTGTTCCAGCCGTCTCTCGGCGTAACGGCAGACGCCAAGGTCATCCTCGAGCAGCTCACTGAGGCTGCGGCAACGACACCCTTGACGACCCCGGAAGTCGCGAAGGCTCGCCGTGCGCAAGTGGCACAAGGGCAACGCGAATGGCTCGAATACCTTGACGGATTGAGTGAGGAAGGCGGTAGCCCGATCAACCAGTATCACCTGCTGAAGAAGATGGCTGACACCCTCCCGAAGGGCACGATTGTTGTGGGTGACTCCGGTGGCCAGGCATACATGCTGTATCGCGCGTTTCAGTATGCAGAGTCGACACCAATGATTGTGGGCGGCCGTTACCAGTCTCTCGGTGCAGGCCTGTCGATCGCCGCTGGCGCCAAGATGGCTGCGCCGGAGCGCACGGTAGTGTGCTATCACGGCGACGGCGGGTTCTACTATGACGCTATGGAACTGTCGACGCTGGCCGAGCAGAACATTAAGGTCATCGTCATCATTGACAACAATCACTGCCTGTACGCGAATCGCCAGGGCATGAAACTTTGGGGCATCCAGAATCCGTGGGTTGACGTCCCTGAAACCACCGATTTCGTCAGTTTGGCGCGCTCGCTCGGAGTCGACGGAGAGAAAGTTACAAACCCCGATGACATCGGTCCGGCTCTTGAACGGGCGATCGCCTCCGAAGGCAGCTACATCATTGATGTCTGGACGGACCCCGAAACCCGTATTCGGCGCGCCTTCCGAGACGTCATTCCGATCCTGACTGACCGCAAGCCTGAACAGGGTGTGGAACGCCACATGTCGCCTCCGCTGGAAGGCAGTTGGCCAAACTAAACTGTTTCTCCCACCCTCGGTCACCCGCTGGGTGGGAAAGACAACAGGCGTCTTGGACGCTCGATATGCTGAGTCGTCCACAGGGAGAATCCGCTACCATGCCGACGCCCCTGGAGCTTGAATTTCGGTAATGATCTGTCATTGCCGAATTGCGTGATGAACCTTCGTCCATCTTGTCACCTGAAGTCACCAAAGATGCCCACGAAAAGTCATCGGTACTGGGTGACGAACTCGATTGATCTGTTGGGTGCCTTGGATTACTGGACCCCTATCATGAAGAATGCGAGCAGCAAGTCATTACGGTATCAGGTTGACAAATGGCTCGCCCCGGCGGCCACTTCGACAGTTCGTGCGATTGAGTTCGGCCGTACACGTTGGCTCGGGACGCGATTTGTCTGCGTCGAGACGTCATCCGCTTCTGGTGCGCGCATTCTGTACTTTTTTCGACACGGCGACGGCGCCTGGCACGTATTCCCTCCTGCCGTCGACAGGCAGGAATCCACGAGCAGACGCGTCGGCGCGTGAAGACGTTACGCAGTAAGCGAGCATAGCATTCGAAACACGAGACCAACCCCGTCGCCTCATGAAAGGATCCAGCGAAACCGGAATCCACCTGCATGACGAGCGTGCAATCGGGACCATCGGACCCTACGCCCTCCCGTTCAACGCACAGATTGCCGTCGCAGTCCACGCGTCCGAGCCTTCCAAGATGAAGCGCAACGTCGACTGCGTGTGGCGGCGCGATTTGCTGCACGGGATCAGTTCCAGTCCGACTTGGATTCGACTCGTACTCGACTCACCGGGTCGGCCCAGCTTTCTGAGCACGAGCGCGCGGCGCCCGTCCTCTTCGGCGCTGATCAGGGTGCCAGCCCGCATCACAAGGTCGTGGACTGCGCCTACTCCCATACCACGGCAATGTCTTCGATCCCGGCACTTTCCGCGCGAGCTTGTGTACCGATTCCTAAGGCGATAACACGCGAGTTTGGTAATTCTGCTGATAAGAAACTGTGCGCAATCCGCCCGGATAGTTACCCATTCGGCTCCTCTCTGCTCCATCGCGGTACAGGTTGGGTAGCTAGTCGCTTCCTCTCATTAGGTCTCGCACACTGAGTCATGTGCGACCTCACTATGCCCAGTAAGATGGCGAGATTATCTAATTCATGCGATTTCGAATGTGCGGATGAAAAAACCAACATCGAAACCGTGACGAGAGGACTGCGCGATGGACTGGACTTACCGCTTGCGTCTGAGGCAACTTCAGGTGCTGCTGAGTCTCACCAGCACCGGCAATCTGAGCCAGTCGGCGGCGGCGCTCAACACGACGCAACCAGCGCTGTCGAAATGGCTGAAGGAGCTCGAAGAAGATATCGGACTGCCGCTGTTCGAGCGGCATGCGCGCGGCCTGCGGCCGACATCGTATGGCGAAGCGCTGATAGAACATGCACGCCGTATCGACGCAAGTCTTAACACCGCTCGCGATGACATGCAGGCGCTGCGCGAGGGCGGCAGCGGCCTGGTCACTATCGGCACATCAGGGGTATCGTCTGCGGATACTGTTCCGCTTGCCGTGGCTCGGCTACTCGAGCGCATGCCGAAAGCGCAAGTGCGGCTCGTCGAAAGCACGATGAATCAGTTGATGCCTCAACTCGCGCGCGGAGAACTAGACATTGTCGTCGGTCGCTCAGGTCAGCAGTACGATGATCCTCAATTGCAGATTGAAACGCTCTATACGGAGCCGATCAATTTCGTCGCCCGCTCCGATCATCCGCTCGCGGTAAAAGCCGACCTCGACTGGGATGATGTCCTGATGTACTCGTGGATTGTATGGCCGCAAGACACGCCCGTGCGCAATGCGATGGAAGCAGCGCTCGCTGCTGCGGGACGCACACTGCCCGGCCACTGCATCGAATCGAACTCACCAATTCTCAATCTAACGCTACTGAACAACACGAACCTGGTGGGTGTTGCGTCACATCGGGCCGCGCTGCGCTTCGAGCAATTGAGCGCGCTTCGTATTCTACCGATTGAGCTTGAAGGTTTCGGCTCCGTGTCTGTCTACTGGCACGCAGAAAACGTCAATCGCGCGGCTGTGGCCTTAGCATTGGAAAGTCTTCGTGCTTTCGCGGTCCCTCATATGAAAAGATGACACACATCCCAAAGCCTTCGGAGGTTATTGGCCTTGCAACCTTCTGAGTCCATGTTTTAAGCCATCGAATTTTTGAGTCTGGCACGCTCCGTTGAATCGACGAGGAAAAGTTGCACTGTCTTCCGTCGCGTGCGCTGAAACGTGGACACGCCAGTAACGAGTACCTTTGAGCCTCGAAGCAAGTCCGTACTTCGCCCCTGCTAATGCAGCAACCTCATGGTAAAACCGTAGTCGTCGATAGGCAAATTTTCTATCAGTTGTTCTAGGCTCAAGACCGTCTCCAGGCAGACGGTAACGTTATACCTGGCAAGCACTTCCATCATGGCTTTTTCCGCGCGACCGGAGATAACCGCGAAGAGATCGTCGAAGTGAGAGTTGATGAGTGATTGATCCGAGACGTCATGTTGCAAAGTAGATATTGCATTATCATATGTTGCCACTCAATATATATCCCATAACGAACTTTTATCGTGTGGCAAACCGAGTGACAGGCCTCCGACTTTCCCCGTCGTCTCAACGATGACGAGTTTCTCTCTCAACGGCTTGAGCAGACTCCGGATGACGCTCGGATTGATATTCAGGCCCGCTGCCAACACTTGAGTGGTACAGCGTAAGCCGTCACGCTCCGCCAAGGCTACGCTCAGCACTATCTGGAGCGAAGTTGGAAATCTCAGATCAAACATAGACTTGCCTCCGGGACGGATCCGCGACCATCAAAAACATAAATGCAATCATAATACTTGCATTATAGTTTACGCTGCGCAATACTCGATATCGTATGCAACATAGATGCATTATCAAAATCCCTCCGACTACCTCGACGGAGCGAGGCTATGTTGACCCCTTTTTGGAGCGTAGTGATGGACATCAAGCAACGTCTCGCCGCCCTCTTTCAGCCGACGCGTATCGGGACTTTGGACCTTAAGAACCGCGTTGCGATGGCGCCAATGACTCGCGCGATGTCGCCCAACGGTATTCCGGGTGCAGACGTCGCAAGCTACTACCGCCGCCGCGCCGAGGATGGAGTCGGCCTTATCATCACTGAGGGCACGTTTATTCCACATTGGAGCGCAGGACATGACCAAAACGCGCCGCGGTTCTATGGCGAAGATGCGATTAAAGGCTGGAGCCGGGTTGTTGAAGAGGTACACGCCGCGGGTGGCAAGATATTTCCGCAGCTATGGCACGTAGGACTTGTCCGTAAGCCGCGAGTACCGGGGGCTGACGGCGTATTCGACCATGACGACGCGGGTGAAAGTCGCGTCGGCCCGTCGGGTATCCTCGGTGGCGATGGCAAGCCCTTAGCTAAAGTGAGGTCGGCGGCGACCGTGAAAGAGATCGATGAAATCATCGAGGCATACGGCGTAGCCGCCAGATTGGCTAAAGACCTCGGCTTTGATGGGATCGAAGTGCACGGCGCGCATGGATATCTGATTGATCAATTCCTTTGGTCGAAGACAAACCTGCGGACAGACCAATATGGTGGCGGACGCGCCGACCGCACGCGATTTGCCGTTGAAGTGATCCAGGAGATTAGGCGCCACGTCGGCCCCAACTTCCCTATTACGCTGCGTCTATCGACCTGGAAGCAGCAGGACTACGCTGCGACACTCGCCGACACGACAGACGAATGGGCTGCAATCGTGAACCCCCTCTCCGAAGCGGGCGTAGATGCTTTCCATGTCTCCGAGCGGCGCTACTGGGAGGGCGTCTTCGGCTCGGACCTCAATCTCGCCGGATGGACAAAGAAAATCACGGGAAAACCGACTATCACGGTAGGCTCTGCGACACTCAGCAATTCCCTGACCGAGATGATGTTGGGGAAAGGCGGTGTAGCGGTCGATAATCTCGACCGCTTGTTGAGCGGCTTTGAACGCGGCGAGTACGACGTGATCGCAATCGGTCGGGCAATGATCGCCAATCCCGATTGGGTAAAGCGGCTTAGCAATGGCGAGCCCCTTAGACCTTATAGTATGGATATGCTTCAAACGCTCAACTGATCCGCACAATTCGTATACGGCCATGCTTCGCTGCCTCCAACCCCCGCGTTGAGCGCGAGGATGTTGGTCTGGAACGCGATGCCTTCGATCACGGAGATAATCTCGGCGATTTTGGTCGAACTATCCGAAATTTCGTGCATGGTTTCGACCACGCGTCCGACCACGTTTCCGCCGCGTAGCGCGGCTTCTGACGCAGCGTTCGCCACCGTAGTGGCCTGCCTTGCGTTGTCCGCGTTCTGACGCACCGTGGCCGTCAGCTGCTCCATGCTTCAAGTGGTTTCCTCCAGTGACGCCGCCTGCTCTTCAGTGCGCTGGGATAGATCGGTGTTACCGGCCACAATCTGCCGGGACGCGACACCGACCGATCCGGCAGTGCACCTGACTTCACCAACGACCTCAGCCACGCGCGCGAGCAATGCATTGAGGATCGGTAGTACCGGTTGGACGAGGTTGGGCACACGGCAACGGCCTTCAATGCATACGCTCGACCTTCGCCGTTTCCCTCAGATCGGTTTGAACGGCATCCAGCAGACGCTGCAGCATGTAAGCCAATCGCTCGCAATTTTCCGAGTTCTCGTAGAGCAGACTGTTGCGGGCCAGTCATGTGCAGAAACGCGGAAAACATCTACAAGTACCCCTTGCAGAACAGGACACGGGCAAAGCGGCGACCGGCAAGATTTTCTGGCTCATTGCCTTCATTTCGCGCTTACGCCAAGGATCGCCGTTGCAATCCTCCACGCTATTGGCCTGCGTCTGGCGCGGGAGAGATGAGCATTGATTCTTCAAGACTGCAACTTCCCGCCGCAAGAATGCTTTCCACCGACCTGATGTCGCTATGGTGACACGGACCTTAGCAGATTCAGCTTCGTGCTTACAAACGCGGCGCGCTTGCTCCACCATATGCGCGCCGCACAGTGAGGCGAACTTCTTGCGCCAAATCGATGCTAACTGCCGTCGCTACGTCGTTGCGGTGCGGTCCCCGTTTCGCGGTGGGCTACACACAGAAGCTGACGTGTAATCGAAGTCGCGATTCTCAACTACTAACCGCAAAGATGCTTCAATGAGTTGGCCGGAATCCAACGCAAGTCCGTGAGTACGGATTCCGTGCGAGCAACACCATGGACTAACACTCAAAGAGCAGAGGCCACCTCTTCCGTCAGAAATGACTGTACTCGACGATACAACTCCAACCGGGTCGTCTCCAACAACATTGAATGCGTGCCACGTCCGAGAATTTCCAGGCGCTTATACGGGGTTGCTGTCAAGCGGCGAAAGAGTTCACGAGCCATGTAGGGGGGCGTATCACAATCCCATTCACCCAATACGGTCAAGACGGGGACACGGATTGAGCCTGGGTCATATGTTGAAACACCGGACGCCCAGTACTCCACCAGATCAGCGACCACACCGTTTGGTGCGCGTACCACCGGTGGTGACTGCATCGCTCCAATCGGATCGCTGCTAATTGCGCTTCCCCACCAGCGCTCCAGCAAGTCACCCGAGATTGGCTCGTTGGCTGTTACCTTATTTAGTCCGCGACACCAACTATTGTGTGCTTCGGCGAGCGTAACGTCGCGAAATGCCTCAAGGTTTTTAAGGAATATTGGTCCCGCCCACGGAAACCACGTCAGCGGCGGTAACCCAAGCGGCACGTCGGCACCAGCGAGATTGGTCATGATCCACAAGGGTGCGTACATAACAAGGCGCCTTACCTTGTGACTATTCCTGGCTGAGTATCCCCCGCAGATCGTGGTGCCCCATGACCAGCCAACGAGGTCGACACGGTCTGCGCCAGTACGATCAAGGATAAAGTCGACCGCAGCACTCAGATCTGATTCCGCGTCCACAGTACGGGCATACGGCTTACCGCTTCTCCATCCGGCCCAATCAGAATCGGGCGACGCTGACAGGCCATAGCCGCGGACATCCAGAGCATAAACGTCGTGCCCCTGCCCGGCGGCAAAGTCGAGCCAGGAGCCCCCGGGAAGCGGTGCGTCGAAGGCTGGTACCCCTGAAAACGTCGCACCGTGAACGAACACAATAATACGTCCACCGTCCCGCGCTATTTGTGCGGCATTGTATTTCCGCCGCAAATGAAGCCGGACGCCCGACTCGGACGGCGGCAGGTACAGATCTTCTTGAACAATGTCTGGGTTTTCTTTCTGCAACATACTTAGCAAGCTCGTTCATGGCGGTAATCGTCCCGGATATCTGGTGCAGTTGCCCGCGGGGTCCAAACACTCATGCTGTCTGTCATTACCGTGCCCCTCGTGAAAGATAGGGCGCGATGGGATCGCATATCCAGGAGGCGCGTTTTTCTAGCCCGTTGAAAATGCAACACGTTGTGACACAAGAATCTTCCTCTCGCGCTTTGTTCAACGGGGCCTTCCAACGCGAGAACGGAAAGATCCGTTGACGTGAAAAGTCGTTGGCGTGTGTCTTGCGCGGAGCCAGCGACATGGCGGTCGAGCATTGACCGTGCATTGGAATAAGATTGTTCGCCCCTCCTTTGCGAAGACCTCCGTAACCATGAGTGGCCCGTTCGATACCGCAACACTAGGGATCTAGCCATCCTCCCATTCGTGGTGAAGGTTGCATGCAGCCGAATCAAGGTTGTCATTGAGCGACGCCCTTGACGCTAGATATAGCGAAGATCAAACCCCGATTTTTAGCGAGTTCACGACCAAAGCGGCGTTGTTCCGCCTGTTCGCGACTTCGCATAACGTCCAGGTGCAGTCTCGATTTCCTTATATCGTGAGTTCCCCAACTTGGAAGGCGCGAGAACATCATTACCCGAGTGTGTTCCAAGCCACTCACCCCAATGCGGCCACCAGCTGCCGTTTTCAAACTGTGCAGAAGCACGCCAGTCCTCTGCATTTTCACCCGCGCGCCCTCCGATCCAGTAGTGGCGCTTGTTCTTCGAGGGCGGGTTGATTGGTCCTGTGATGTGTCCACCTCCCCCAAGCACAAATTCAATCGTTCCTTCCAGATGATTCACACTCCCGTACGCAGTTTTCCAGGGCACCAAATGGTCTTCCGAAGCTGCAAACACGTAGGTTGGAAGTCCGATTTGGCGAAGATCGACGGAAGTATCAAGCATTGTCAAGCCACCAGGCTCAACCAGCTTGTTCTCGATGTAGCAATGGCGAAGGTACCAGGCAAACATCGGCCCGGGCAGATTGCTTTCATCAGTATTCCAGTAGAACAGGTCGAATGCATCGGGCGTCTTCCCCTTAAGGTAGTTGTTGACCACGAATGACCAGATCAGATCGTTCGCGCGTAGACTCGAGAAAGCCATCGTCAACTCCTTACCCGAAACAATGCCTCCGCCAGCATAGATCGCCTCTCGCTGCGCCATGAACGCTGGGTCCAGATAGACCCCGATCTCGCCCGGGTCCGAGAATTCAAGGATCGTCATCAGCAGGGTCATGCTGGCAGCCGGCCGCTTACCTTCCGCGGCGCGCACCGCTAGTGCACTACAGAGCAGTGCACCTCCAAGACAGTAACCCACTGTGTTTATCTGATCACATTTGAAGATCTTCCGTACAACGTCGATCGCTCCCAGCACTCCCGTATCAACGTAATCATCCCAGGTTAATTTTCGAAGAGCGGGCGTGATGTTACGCCACGAAATCAAGAATACTGTAAAGCCTTTAGAGACCAGGTATCGAACTAGCGACACCTCTGGCGACAGATCAAGGATGTAGTATTTGTTAACGACCGACGGGACGATAAGCAATGGCACGGTCTTCACGTGCTCAGTCACGGGGTGATATTGGATCAGCTGGATTAGATCGTTCTCATAGATCACCCCACCCGGCGTGTTCGCGAGATTTCCTCCTACGTCAAAGTCCGCGTCGCGTGTCAGAGAAATTCCACCTTTCTCCACGTCCTGCATAAAATTCTTCAGGCCAGTCAAAAAGTTTCCGCCGTTTGTTCCCACCGCCAGTGACAGCACTTCCGGGTTGGTCAGAGCAAAGTTTGCCGGAGACAATGCGTCAATAAACTGACGCGTAACAAACCGAATTTGCTCCTTGGACCTATCATCTCGCCACGCAAGATCTACTGCCTCGAGCAGAGATTTCGAGGTCAGCAAGTATGACTGACGTATGTAATCGAATAGCGGGTATTTCTTCCATTGATCGGCATCGAAACGCCGATCATTTTTCCCTCCGGATACTGTCTCCGGTCCGCTTGCGTCGGCGAAAACGCCCCCCCACAACCCAAACAGCTGAGCGTAAAATCGCCCCGCGAGTTCGAGCAAACGTCGTGCGTTGACTGCCGTGTCCTGGGTTGAAGTTTCTTCCACCTGTGACGCGTCGGGGCCAATCGAGAAAAACGGCAACCATTGCTGCATACCAGCAAACAGTGAATCAAAGTCAATCTTTGTCGTGTTCATCATTCCGGTGAACTCCTGTTTGATGCATGGACGCGAATTGCGTCACAAGGAGAAGCGACAACGAACGTCCCGAGAAATAGCAACGATCAAGTCAAAAATCGATCGGTTGCACATCTCCCTGGAAGCTTCAACGATCTTTCGCTTGCCTATCTAACGTCATGTACGACTGTCTTACGTCGTGAGGAATGTCACATCTGAGCTTCCTGCCATTCTCAAGAACGAGTCGAGGTTTCAGCAAAAAGCGAGACTTCCACTCACCAAGCACTTGGCTCATTTCCCAGGCTGGCCAATGGATGAGAATGCTTTCGCCAAAGCGGCGACAGGAAATGCCGCACGCGCTCAGGTCGCACTTCAACACGCATTTCTGGAGACCAGCGCCGGGTGCGGTCCGTGTCGACGAGTTGGGCTCGCTGATCGTCGCAAAAATCTTCATCGTCGATCGCACGTGCCACGATGCCAAGTACCATTTTGAAACACTCCGCCAGCGTCATCCGCCGTCCGCGGAGCAATGCTTCGCGCGTCACACACAACATCGTCGGCGACTGTCCAACCAGCGACTCCAGCGTCAATTGCAGCCATCGCCTGACTTCTCGTGGTGGCTCACAATCGAGAGCACCGTTTAGCGATGAAATAACCCTTTCTATACTGGAGCGTCTGCCGAAATGACGTAAGATGAACTGCGAAAACTCGCCTATTCCCGCATGTGGAACGATATTGCAAGGTGGCTCAAATGCGCTGCGAAGCGCAAGTAGCAACTTTTCACCGCTAATGTCATGGGTCGGCATGCATTGGAGGCGCTGTTCAAGATGCCCATTCACTACAGGCTAAATGCGAATTCCAACAATCAAGCCTCAAATGAGGTCACATTCCCACGCATGCGAATCCGGCATTACACGCTCGCCGGATGAACGCATGCTTCTCCACTGTCGGTTTCAGGCGATGTAATCTGGCTGATTCTGCGGTTGCGCGGCATCGAATGCCTGATGTTGCAAGGCATGTTTGTATGCCGCCAAACAACGTTCAAATGCAGTCAAGTCGCATCCCATGCGCAGCGCGTTCGCGATTTGCGGAACGAGACACACATCCGCTAGCGTTGGTTTTGAACCGAAACACCAAGGACCCGCATCAGCGCGTTCAAGCTGGCGCTCGACACTCTCGAGCCCTTCTGAAATCCAGTATCGATACCACGAGCTCTTCTGCTGTGGTGTCACTTCCATCTCCGTTTCCAGATAACGCAGCACCCGCAGGTTGTTGATCGGGTGGATGTCGCAGGAAATCGCAGTAGCAAATTCAAGTACACGGGCACGCATGTGCGATTCAAGTGGAATCAGACGGGGCTCTGGATACTTCTGATCAAGGTAGTCGATGATGGCAAGCGACTGCCCAAGGCTAAAATCACCGTCGACCAATACGGGAACCGATGCAGACGGATTTACATTTTCCACATACTCCGGAGCACGGTGTTCGCCGATACGAATGTTCACGGGTAATGTAGCGTAGTCGAGACCTTTTAGCCCCAGTGCGATCCGAACCCGGTACGAAGTCGAGCTATTGAAAAAGCTATGGAGTTGCACCTGTAAATCCTCCAGACAATGCAGGTCTCGTACCCTAGGCCACGGACGCGCTGATTTCCCCGAGACCCTCGATGCCGACCGTCATCGTGTCGCCTCTTTTCACAGCACCGACACCATCGGGTGTCCCCGTGAAAATCACATCGCCTGGTTCGAGCTGGAAATACCTCGACAGATGCGCGACCGTCTCCGCAACTGACCATATCAAGTGCGACACATCGCTTTTCTGCTTCGTTTCACCATCAACTTCCAACCATAGTGCAGCCTGTTCCAGGTGCCCGACTACGCTTGCGGGATGAATGGGCCCGATCGGTGCCGAGCGATCAAACGCTTTTCCGATCTCCCACGGACGCCCCATCTCACGCATTTTCATCTGCAGGTCGCGACGCGTCATGTCCAAGCCAACTGCGTAGCCCCAAATGTGATTGAGAGCGTCAGCAAGAACAATATCCTTGCCACTCTTTCCGATCACCGCGACGAGTTCAGCCTCATAGTGATAATTCACTGTTTGCGACGGGTAATCGAGTTCGAGCGTCTCTCCATATTCGACAGGAACGACAGCATCCGCAGGCTTACAAAAAAAGAATGGTGGCTCACGATCGGGATCGAAGCCCATTTCACGTGCATGTGCGGCGTAGTTGCGTCCGACGCAGTAGACGCGGCGCACCGCGAATCGAGCGTCAGTATCGGCAACGGGAATAGCGACAGGCGCTTCAGGCGGGAAAATAAATTCCATGATGAGTTCGAGCCGAAAGGTAAAAAAATATGACGCGGGCCGCCGGGAGGCAGGCCATAACAAGGTGCTGAGTTAAACCCGTTCTTCGCGCAACAGATTTAGCGCAGCAAGAACCGGACGATCCGAGTAGCTGAACACAACGCTTTCAACGGACGCCGACAACTGGACATACGCCCACGCAGGCGCGACAAACACGTCATGTGCGTCGAAATTGAATTCTCCGCTACCGATTTTTACGGTGCCTTTACCTTCCACGACGCAGTAGACCGTCGCATCTGTACTGCGATAAGCGCGACCTTTGAACCCAGACGGAAGGTACTGCATGAACGTCGCGATCGTCGGCATAGGCCAGCCGCCTGTGGCCGGATTCACGTAACGCAACTTGACACCATCCCACTCGTCGAGTTCGCCGTTACGGTATAACGCATCAAGCGCTTCACGGCTGCGCGCGTACGGATAGCTGAAGATCGGAGACGTGGGATCAGACACACGATGGCGCACGGGGAGCATGTTTTGACCGAAGCGGGCAAAACTGTCGCCTTCTGGGCGCGACAAAGGCTGCGTCGCCTCTGGATAGCTCTCGGCAAAGCCTGCATCCATCTGCGCGACGAGCGGAATGTCTAACCCGTCGAGCCACACAACGGGTTCACCTCCGTCTTCTACAGACGGATTACCATGGTCATGCCACGTCCACGACGGCGTGATAATGAAATCGCCCGGATGCATCGTTGTGCGCTCGCCGTTGACTGCCGTCCAGGCACCTTCTCCTTCGACGATGAAGCGTAGCGCGGACTGCGTGTGTCTATGACTCGGTGCGATCTCGCCAGGCAGGATCAGTTGAAGTCCCGCATAGAGGTTCGGCGTCATGCTCGACTTGCCTGGCAAGCCGGGGTTTTCCAATATCAGAACGCGTCGTACCGCCTCTTCTGCACTGATGACAGAGCCTGCTTCCACCACAAGATCACGCAGTTGCGCGTACTTCCAGATGGCCGGCAGAGCCTTGGGTTGTGGTGCTTTAGGCACCAAGTTGTGCAACGATTCCCATAGCGGCGACATTTGCTGCGCGGCGATTCGTTCGTAGTATGCTGCGCGCAATGCGTCCGCAGTGTCGCTTGTCATAAACGTCTCCTTTGGGAGTCTTTTTGGATCGAGTGCATCATCCGCCACGTGGCGATCTCGTAGACCCTTTAGTCAATGTACATGCGAAGGCTATACCCGGTAAAATGAAGAAAACATCTAGTCCATACGTTTTCCGATATAGCTCGAGAAGCAAGACGTGAGTTTCACAAGAAGAGAAGGGAACGATGGGTTGGACTACCACCGTCAACTCATTCTCCATCCCGCGTCCTGAGCAGTGCCCCTCGCAGTTGACGCCCCATACCGAGGAGGCGCGTGAGCCGCGTCCGTAACTAGCCGCAACTTCCCGTGACCGCACACGACCTGCATCGACCTGCCATACGCGATCATGTGTGCGGCGCTTTCCTGCTCGCTGAAACGCGTGTGCATGAACTTCGACAGTAGTGAGGTGGCATCAGCGCGCGTTCCTTGTCGGAACATTGAGGTGAAGCCCATAGATCTGCGGCCTAACAGCGATTGATGGAGAGCAGCAGAAGCGCGCAGTAGAGATCGCCATCCCTCGGAATCGCCGACTCGACTTGTTTCCCCGACCAGACAGAACGCAATTCGTGCGCAACCTTTCGCTGGCCATCTGGGAATCTCGATTTGAGATTGTTGCACCAGTAGAACGCGGAATTTTCCATATCAGTATTTACCCTACCTTATCGAGTACCTACATTAATCGCAATGGTCGCCTAAGCGTCCTCATCCACATGAGTTCGGAGGCAACACCCTATGAAAGCTCTTCTTATCCCTGCGACCCTCGTCGCAATCCTCGGATTTCCCGGCGTTTCTTATTCCCAGGTGCAACAACAGGCACCACTAACGAGGGCAGGTGTGCGGCGGGAACTCGTCCAACTACGCGCCGCCGGCTATGATCCAAGCGATTGGGTGCACTACCCGCAGAACATTCAAGCTGTGGAAGCACGCGTCGCCGCTCGTAAAGCCAACGCATCGTATGGCCCTTCGACGAACGGCAACTCACAATCTGGCCAGTAGTACATTCAATGAGCCAGAAAAAACGGGCGCCAATCGGATGCGTGGTGACCCCTTTCTATTTGTGCAATGCTATCGCTCGGAAGACACGCAAGTACCTCAACGTATCATTATGAAACACTTCGTCAAACAATACCTGTCGATACGCTTCTGCATGCGAATTGGGTAAATTTCGCGTCTGATTCGGGTTTCGAAAAGCAGCGCTACCGCGCAACATCGACGGGATACGCCATTTGCGAATCATCGCGCTTTCCATGTCTGCCGCTTTAGCAACGAAGCAATTGCAAGCATTCCCTGCCACGCGATCACTACCTTCGTCTACATCCCGGTCCCTAGACGCCGCACGTTCGATGATATGTAACCGGTCATTGATCACTTTTAAGCCGATCTACACGACGCAGCTTGTATAAAGGTCAAACGTCACGTTTGGACATTCAGTTTAAGAATCCGATCTGCATTCCCATGCGCGATCTTGACTTTGTCGGCTGGGCTCAACGGGAGAGCATCAAGAAATTTTCGTGCAGGCGCATTGGCGCTGTGGGGGTGGTCCACACTAAACAGGATTCTGTCGGCCCCGAATACAGTCAATGCGTTCAGGAAGGGCGATATATGAAAAATCCCGGAAGTCGTGATGTAGCCCTTGTCAACGATCGTCTCACTGATCGGATCAAGACCGCGACTCATTAGCACGTCGTCCATACGACCAAGCATGAAAGGTAACATCTCACCCATATACCCAACGATCACAGTCAGTCCGGGTAGCTCATCAAATACTCCGGCCAGCACCACTCGTAAAACATGAATTGCAGTCTCCGAATGCCAGCCAAATATTCCAGAGGCAAGCAATGCACCGGCTCGGCCTGGCAGGCCCTGATAGTAACTCTCATACACCGCCTTCGGCGGCAGGTTCGGATGTAGACGGGCACGTCGAGCTCAACTGCTTTCGACAGCACTGGTGCGAACCGCTCGTCATCAAGAAAACGGCCATCGTTGAGGCGGTTAACCATTGCTCCGCGAAACCCTAAGTCTCGGACACAGTGCTCCAGCTCGTCTACCGCCGCCTCAGGTATGCGCATCGGCAGATGGGTAAATCCACCGAAGCGATCTGGATGTTGGCGCACTGCCTCGCCCAACCGATTATTCGTCGCGTGGGCGAACTTGATTCCGGCGTCACCATCCAAGATGGTTGGCTCCTGGCATGCTCGCGGAGATCACCTGCTGAGTGATTCCGTACGCTTCCATAGCTGCGAGACGGTCATCGCCAAGATTCCTCAGCACGGCGTCGCTCTCTGGCGAATAACCGGGATTACTGCTGGCATCGAAGTGGCCGTGGACCAGGTCTGGCACAAGGAAGTGCTCCTCGCGCAACACTCTCGGGACAATGAGGTTATAACTACCAGTTTCAAAATTATCGCGTAATCCAGCTCTCTGTTTTGGGAAAAATTCTGCCATCTTGAGTTGACAATTTGACATTTCCTCGGCGCTTCGATATGTCAACACCTCAAAATGCCCTATCTGGTACTTGCTATGGAAATCTTAGAAACAAGCGATGTTCGTGAATCAATTTCTACCGCGATTTCAGGTTTCCGCGTTGTAAAAATCCCGGAGTTGCCAAGAGTGATTCTCGATTCATTCGATACCCTTCCTGTTGACCCATCGTCCAAACAACAATATCGAAGACGCGCCACATGGTTCGTTACTGACGGCAATGGCGTCCGGATGCGGTCGCCTATGGCAAGGTACCACCTCCATAACCGTTCTGATGATTCATCTGATGTGCAAATATCCAATGCACCTATGGCACTCGCAGAAATTGAGATTGATGTCTCCAAGATCATCAATCTCATGCTCGATGTGATCCACGTCCGCGACGTTTCTCGGCTGCGAGCAAGCGTCCGTCAAGTCCGCATGGTGGTTGACCGGGTACATTCAAAGGTAAATCCATCTTTTGGCTGGAACCCGACCTCTATCGCTTCAGCGCCGTCTGGATGGTGCGTCGGTGTAACGTTGCAGGCGGGGGAGATCTCGATAAAATGCGAGGAAACTGACGAGATAGATCGTCATCCCGTGTTCCGTGCAAGGCAGGGCATTGTGTTGGATCGCGGACCGTTTCCACATGCACATGGCGGACCTGTCTCTATTCGCGGGGGGCATGGGGTATTGCGACCTCCTCATCTTCGAACTTGACGCCTAAGTGCGATTGAGAAATCGCCTCCGAGTCGAATATCAACCGAGAACGCTGCGGAAAAATTTATGCGATCGGCGATGGGGGCTATGGACCAGTTGCCCCCTCTCCCGCCGCGTTGTCGATGCAACCGTGGACCTTCTCGCGCGGGAGCATCGCCAACTTGCGAAAAAAATCGCCGCGTTTTGGGCGGGGAGGGTGTCAAAAACGACGGGACTCTACACCTACAAGTTCAAGCCTGTCCGTAAAGTCGGATCACAGCAGAAAAGTCGAGTTTACCGTCTCCGCGACTACTCACGGCTTGATAAAGCTGCTGCGCAAGCGCACCCATGAATGCTGGTTGCTTCGCAAGCTTGGCTGCCTCGGTGGCGAGACCGAGATCCTTTAGCATCAAGTCGGTTCCGAAGCCACCGGTATAATCACGCGACGACGGCGCATCCTCGATCACACCCGGGAATGGGTTATATTTTTCGGAGCTCCAGCAGCGTCCGGTGGACGTATTGATAATTCCGCCCAACACCTTTGGATCGACGCCAAGCGCTACGCCTAGCGACATCGCCTCGGCAACACCAGCCATCGTGACGCCAAGTACGAGATTGTTGCAGATCTTCGCAATCTGGCCGGCACCTGTGTCCCCGCAATGAACAATATTCTTGCCCATCGCCAAGAGTACGGGCTTGACCTCATCGAATGCCGCGTCACTGGCACCGACCATAAAAGTGAGGGTACCCGCAGTGGCGCCGCCGGTACCACCTGAGACCGGCGCATCGATGAACGTATTCCCATGTTGGCTTGCGAGGGCAGCGCAAGCCTTCACGCTCGCGGGATCGATCGTGCTCGAGTCGATAATCACCGTACCCTTCCGAATCCCAGCGAGGATGCCATCGGCACCTGAGAGTACGCTTTTCACGTGCGCTGCGGCCGGCAGCATCGTGATCACGCACTCGCTGTCGCTCGCAGCCTCCTTCGGCGAAACAGCTGCTTTTGCGCCGGCATCGCTCAGCGCCTGGACTGCCTGCTCGCTGAGGTCAAACACGCTGACAGCGTGCCCTGCCTTCAGCAGATTGAGCGCCATTGGCGCGCCCATATTCCCAAGACCAATGAAACCAATCCTCATGATACATTCTCCATGCCATTCGTCGCGGTCTTTTGCTCAACGCAAGCTGATCGTAGTATTTACGCCATCGTTCACGGTTGCGTCATCAAACCAACGGGCTGTGACCGTTTTTGTCTGCGTATAAAACTGTACAACCTGTTTTCCGTACGGCCCAAGATCACCAAGCTTCGAACCGCGCGATCCCGTGAAGCTAAAGAACGGGACAGGCACCGGAATGGGAATGTTGATACCGACCTGACCTACGTCGATTTCGGACTGGAACTTGCGCGCCGCCGCGCCGCTTTGCGTGAACAATCCGACGCCGTTGCCGAATGGATTTGCGTTAACGACTTCGATTGCTTCGTCGAGTGTCGTTACCTGCAGGACAAGCAGTACCGGCCCGAAGATTTCCGTGCGATAGATCTCCATGTCGGTGGTGACATTAGCGAAGATCGTCGGGCCGATAAAATTGCCATCCTCGTAGCCGGCGACCTTCACTTCGCGCCCATCAAGCTCGAGCGTCGCTCCTTCCTTTACTCCCGATTCGATCAGCTCCAGAATGCGACGCTTCGCCGCATGCGATACGACCGGGCCAACGTCAGTTTTCGGTTCGTGTCCGGCGTTGACCTTCAACGTCTTCGCCTTTTTCACGAGTTCAGGCAGCCAGTCCTTCGATGAGCCGACCAACACAATCACTGACGTCGCCATACAACGCTGTCCGGCGGCGCCGAAGCCAGCACCCGCGAGAGCGTTCAGCGTTTGTTCCCGATTCGCATCGGGCAGCACGACCGCATGATTCTTTGCGCCCATCATCGACTGCACACGCTTGCCGTGCCGGCTTCCCAGGTTGTACACGTGCGTGCCAACCGCCGTCGAGCCGACGAACGAAATCGCCTTCACCAGCTCATGCGTGCACAGCGCATCGACCACTTCCTTGCCGCCATGCACTACGTTCAGTACACCCTTCGGGACGCCCGCCTCGATCGCCAGTTCGACAAGCTGCATCGTCGACAGCGGATCCTGCTCCGACGGCTTCAGCACGAACGTGTTGCCGCACACGATCGCCATTGGAAACATCCACAGCGGAATCATCGCGGGGAAGTTGAACGGCGTGATGCCAGCACAAACGCCAATCGGCTGGCGCAACGTGTACGTGTCGACACTACCAGCTACGTTCTCCGCGAATTCACCCTGCTGCAGCGTGCCAATCGAGCACGCATGCTCGACTACTTCGAGACCACGGAAGATGTCACCTTCAGCATCGGGCAAGGTCTTGCCCTGTTCCGCCGTCAGAGTCTTCGCAATGCGCGGCATATGTTGGCGGATCAGTGCCTGATACTTCAGCATGATGCGCATGCGTGCGCCGATCGGCGTGGTCTTCCACGCCGCGAACGCTGCGTGCGCCGAACGGATTGCTGCGTTCACTTCTTCATTCGTCGCGAACGGCACACGCGCAAGCACTTCCTGCGTCGCGGGATTCACGATGTCGCGCCACTCTGTCGTCGCCGACTCGACAAATTCGCCATCGATAAGCAATTTAACACTCGGTACCTCGTTATTTGATGCGTGAGTCACTGCGTTCATCACAAATTCTCTTTGAAGGTTTGTAGGAGCCGACTAGGGTCCGGCAATGTGTCTGGAGACGGATCCGGCAGGGTTGTCAGTCCACGTTAGTGGAGTGCAGACTGAGCCGATCAAAGCGAAAACCAGCGCGCCAAAGCGCCTGATCAGGCCCAACCGAACCCCGTGTCGAGGAAGCACGACCTAGAGATGCCGTAACGGAAGCTCATTTCACGCGATCGTCGGGCTGGTCGTGGAGACCCAATCTGTCAACATGCGGTCGCCATCTGATCCAGGATCCAACTGGCTCGACCACCGACTCCGGTGTCGATCGAATAGCCGTCTGTGGCTGCGTCTCGTTTTTCCAGTTGCGCTGGTGAAACATACCGTCGTCTGCTGCGTCGCCTATGGTCCAGGAACGTGCGAACCAGTATAGTTATTTATGTTTCCACGGCCTAGAGATGAAAAAGCCAATCGGTTATGCAAAAAAACACAAACCAAAAACTGCAGGCGTTAAATTGGGACGATCTACGGTATTTTCTGGAAGTCGCCCGCACGCAACGTGCCAGTGCTGCGGCAAAACGGCTGGGCGTTGATCACACCACTGTCGCCCGACGAGTAAGGGAACTGGAAGCGGTGCTCGGTGTGATCCTGTTTGACAAGTCACGCGCTGGCGGATTCACGCTCACGGCCGATGGTCAACGATTACTCAGCCACGCGGACACCGTAGAGACAGCAGTCCGTTCTGCAAGTGAACAATTCGCAGGCGCGTCACAGGGGCTTTCGGGTCATGTTCGAGTAGGGTCAACCGAAGGTTTCGGTTGCTTTTTCCTATCTCCGCAGCTCGCCCGCTTCACGGCCGCAAATCGTGACATGTCAATTGACCTGCTCTCTGTGCCTCACTTTATCAGCCTGTCCAAGCGCGAGGCCGACATGGCCATCACCCTCGAGCGTCCGGAGCGTGGTCAATATGTCTTTACGAAACTTTGCGACTATCAGCTTCGACTCTACGGCACTCGCGCCTATTTCCAGAACCATAAGCCCGTCCGTTCTGTCGCAGATCTCCAAAATCACGCCTTCATCGACTATGTTGAGGATCTTGCCTTCAGTCATGAGCTTCTGTACCTGAAACGTACCATCCCAAACGCGCGCGTCAACCTCTGCAGCACGAGTGTAATCGCGCACTATCACGCAACGCTTCAAGGGACGGCGCTAGCGTTTCTTCCGTGTTTCATGGCGACACCGAATCCGGCATTGGTATCTGTTTTGCCTGAAGAAGTGGTCGTTACACGGCATTTCTGGCTGAGTAGTCGAGAAGAACTACGCAACCTACGACGTATAACATCACTTTGGGACTATTTGCGTGCGACTGCTGAGGCAAACAAGTCACTGTTGATGGGGGAATCGTCCCAAATGAACTATGTCGACCCTTGACCCTAAGGGTCTTTCGAATGCGGACCGCGGTGCCCTTAGGCAGCGGAATCCAAACAAAGCTTTAGTTAAACTAGGCTCTGATATCTCGGACTGAAACCTTGTATCCGCTCACGCTTTAACGAATCCGACCCCCGCAAGCGAACCAAACGGCAACAAGGTCAGCGGGCCGCCAACGTCTAGAGCTCCCAGATTAACTCCGAAAAAGCCTGCCTTTTCGATAAGCGATTTAATTTCGCCTTTGGCCTCTTCGTCGTCACCCGAGAGGAAGAGCACGCAATTACCGCCAGACGCTTCAGGGTTCGCCAGAAGACTCGCGTCGAGATGGTTATCCAACAGATTCTGACGCGGGTTCTGCACGTCCGTGGCATCCACCGATTGGAACCTACAGCAATCGCAACTTTCCTGACTCGCAACGTTATCTGCTGCACCTGATCCCGATTGTCCACCACAGCGATGTATGTCCCGCGAGCAATCCAGTTTGTCGCCGAACACGTCTTTCAGCGGCGTTGTGAATGTTGCCAGCTAACGGAAACACCCACCAAACAGGACAGTTACGCTCGCGGAACTTTTGATTAAATCGCCGCCATTTTTTCGGGAGCCTTCTTCGCTGCAATCTTTTTCGCGAGAGAGGACGCACAAAGATACGGCGAAACGTACTGGCATCGCGAGTATGTCCTGGCCGGTGTGTGCATCTGCACGACCCATCAGCAAACACTGCATACGGCATTGTCACGTTACCGCGGCGATCACGTAAGATGCAGCGATGAAGAAGACAAAGCCGCTTTACCATGGACACCGTTATCCGGCGGTCGTTATCAGTTGCGCCGTGCGTTGGTATTTTCGGTTCCAGCTGAGCCTGCGCGATATCGAGGAGCTGTTGTTCGAGCGGGGTGTTGTCGTCAGCTACGAAACCGTCCGTCGCTGGTGCAACAAGTTTGGCGCGGGCTTTGCAAGTCACGTCAAGGCCGCTCGTCGCAAACCGGGTACGACCTGGCATCGAGACGAGATGTTCGTGACACTGCGCGGCGAGCCGTATCTGTTGTGGAGAGCAGCTGATCAGCACGGCGCCGAACTCGATGTTCTGCTGCAGAAGCGATGCGATAAGGCTGCAGCGAAGCGGTTTTTCGGGCGTGTGCTCGCCTCCTGTGGCGAAGCACCACGCAAGATTGTCACCGATCAGCTACGCAGTTATCCGGCGGCAAAGGCTGAAATCCCCGAACTGTCGGGCGTCAGTCATGTCTTCGTCAAAGCAGCGGCTCGCGTGAACAACCGGGCGGAGAACAGTCATCAACCAACCCGTGAACGGGAGCGTCGGATGCGCGGCCTTCGAGGCCGAAAACATACCCAGGCTTTCCTGTCGAGCTTCGGACCGATCCGGCAACACTTTGCGCTCAAGCGACATCTACTACGCGGCTCGCTCTACCACAAAGAACTTGGCGAGCGCTTTGCCATGTGGCGTCGCTTTCCCGGGTTGGCCCAAAATCCGTCTGCTGTCTGAGTAGACTCGCGCGAGCTACACTTTTGCGCCGTCAGCAATTTAACGTGACAAAGCCCGCTGCGACAACGGTTTCCTTGGTGGCTCGTATCTCGCAAGTCGTTCAACAAGGTCACCGTTGATCACAGCATAGGGGCGCAGCCGCTCCAGGCGTTACGTTAACGGCCCCGCGCATCTCTGTGACGACGACGACCGATCGCCTCCCAGAGCTTTTTCGCCTGCACCTGTGCAAACCGCGTGTGCTCATCCCGTTGAACCTGAGATTCACCGTGGGCCGTGTCATCAGGAGCGCCTGTCACTGGACGCCGTCTGAAGATATCAGAGAACTTTCTGGCCATAGCAACCTCCGATACGGCAGTTGCGCCGTGATATTAGTGTACGCCGCTCGTCGGGCCATGCGTGATCAACGCTTCACGCGCCGGCGCGGCCGCGGATAGCGCGTGATAGAACTGCGGCAGGTCACAAAACAGGCATCTCCCTTTAGCTCTCCTACTCTCAATCTGGGACCGCTCAGGCACGACTTCGCAATGCCTGATGTGCAAGCCGTATCAGCCGGTCGGGCTGGCGAGACATCCACGACGGCTTCATCGGGTCTGACCGGCCCGTCACGTCTCCAGAATCTCGAGTCCATTTTCGGCGCACCATCGCCTCAGCGCACCTTCGATAGCGTCGGCTTCAAACGCATACCAGTGCTCGAGTACACCTTTGCGCGCCAGCAAATCCTTAAAGCGCGCGTAAGCCCCCTGCCGTTGGAAAAATGCTTCGGCCTGGTCGTAACATGCAGGCAACTCGTGTGCGACAAAGCGCAAGGCGAGACTTCTTCCAAGATTGAGTTCGTTTTTGTGCGGTATCGCCAGGTAACGATCCGAGGATTCAACGTCGTCAGGAATATCCTCGTCGAACGCGTCGTTGGAATCAGAAGTCCAATAGACTTTGCCCGTATCAAGCGAGACATAGGCGTTGTGCTCCATCGGCGCCGCGAAGCTAACGAAATCGAAGGCAATGGAGAGAACATCGTGTTTGACTGCGACCACGGCTCTACTCCCATAGATTGCAACGTTTGGGATGGACGGACCCGGCAATATCCGGCGACGCCCAAAAGCGTCTTGGGAACGGAAGGTTCGATCTGGCGCAAGCCGGCGGCAAACATTTCGACCCTTGAGCTTCCTCAAGGGACAACCGCTGATGGTACTGCAGGTCACATTACATCAGCTCTGCTCCCCAGCGAGACTGGCGCGGCGCACGGGGTTGGCGAGCAGCCCGTAGTGACGGATGCGATGGAAACCACCGGGCAACACATGGAGCAGGAAGCGGCGTTGAATTCGCCGGTTTCGAGGGTCATGGTCTTGTAGCGGTGCGTCCCTTCGCGCGGTAGTCTCTTGGCCAGTGCGAACCTGCGAAGCTACCCGCTGAATCGGGCTGGTCAGAGTGCCCAATCAATTGAGCAAAAGAGAAGAATGGTTGAAGGGAGGGAAAGGCTCTCTGCGTGTCGCGTCGAGGCACGCGGCACACAACGGACATGCGTTCGTAGAGCTAATATTGCTTCTCACAGGCGCGCCTCGTGGCCCGTCCATTCGACTCCAGACTCACTTCCCGGTGTGTTATCTCATGCACTTTGGCCTTGTCGACCTTCAAACCTTCGCTGCCGTCGCCGAAGCTGGCAGCCTTACGCACGGCGCCGCCCGCGTCAACCTCTCGCTCGCGGCGGTCAGTGCGCGTATCCGGCAGATGGAGGAGGCGGTAGGTGTGCCGCTGCTGGAGCGTCGGCCTCACGGCATACGCGTCACGGAGGCGGGGCAGACCTTCCTGCGCCACGCGCGGGTCACCCTCGGCGCGCTACAACGCATGACGGACGACCTCGCACAGCTCTCCCAGGGGATGCGGGGGACCATCCGCATCCTCTCGAACACGAATGCACTTGTCGAGACGCTGCCTGGCCCGCTTAGCCGCTTTCTCTGCGACAACCCCAACATCAACATCGAAATCGAGCAGCGTCCGAGCGATGAGATCATCGCGGCCATTGCGGAAGGAGTGGCCGATATCGGCATCATCGCTTCGCCGCCCGAGGGCGTGGCGCTCACGACGTTTCCCTTTGCCACCGACCGCCTGTGCGCGGTTGTGCCCGCAGTCGACGAACGCTTTGCGCTGCAGCGGGAGATCGCCTTTGCCGATCTCATCGAAGCCGATTTCGTTGGTCACGAACGCGGCTCGTCGATTCAGGTGTTCCTCGAAAACCAGGCGAAGCGACTGTATCGTACCTTGCGGCACCGCATCCAGCTTGGCAACTTCGAGTCGATTTGCCGCCTGGTCGAAAACGGCGTGGGCGTCGCGGTAATCCCTGAGTCGGCGGCGCGGCGGTTTCAGCGCTCGATGCGGGTTCGTCTGCTGCGCATCACCGACGCGTGGGCCGTGCGCAAGATCCTGATCTGCGTGAACGACCTCGAGCAGTTGCCTTCCTCCACGCGGCGGCTCGTCGAACATCTCGCGCACCTCGGCGCCGCCTCCGGCTGAGAAGACGCACCAGAAGCGCCGGATTCAGTTCGGGTTGAGTCTGGCTTCGCCAATCCGTGATTGTTCAGGAACCGATGGGGACAGAGAATGAGCCCCGTTGGCAGTCGAACTTCTGGAGGTGAAGCCATGAATGCTCGCGATGTCGAGACGAAAACCCGGTCCTGGCTGTTCACGCCTGCGAGCAGGTCACCGACCTTCCCAGAGGAGTAGTTGCCCATGATGCCGTTCCTGATGAGCGGGCGCAGGATGCGTCCTGGGTGAAGTTGCCGTCGGATTATCCAGAAGTACGCGAAGCGAAGCACGAAGCGTGCTGCCTTTGTGAGCACAACGCGCTCCTCTGCCTGAACCGCTCAAGCTACTCCCCTGTCCTCCCTGAATAGATAAAGCGCCTCATGCACGGGTCGATCAGAAAATGAAAACAGAACGCTGTCCTCGTCCGCCTCGTGCCGCACGTGATGCCATGACGGGACGACAAAGATGTCTCGCTTGCCCCATTCCACCACGACATCGCTTCCGATCCAACTGCGCCCCCGCCCTTCGATAGGAACGAAGACCGTTGCATCGGTAGAACGGTAGCTCGTTGTCGAAAATCCCTGGGGCAGCAATTGCATAAACGTGGCCATCGTCGCCATCGCGTACTTCCCATTGTTCGGATTGACGTACCTCATTTTGAGCCCGTGACAAGGATCCCAGGCGTTGGCACGGCGCATCCGCTCCAACGCTTCGCGCGTTCTTGCATACGGATAATTGAAGATCGGTGACGTGCCGCCGCCCGGACGATGGTCTATCGGAAGCAGGTTGGCGCCGTAGCGGACATCACTGTCGCCGACGGGGCGCGTAATCGGCTGCTCATCTTCTCCGAGGTGCTCGGCGAACGAGGCATCCAGGAACTGCACCATGGGTATGTCTAAACCATCGAGCCAGAATATCGGCCTGTCGCTTTCGTTACCATGATCGTGCCATGCCATCGGCGGCGTGATGATGAAGTCCCCTTCATTCATGATGGTGCGTTCGCCGTTCACCGATGTGTGAGCACCGCCGCCTTCCATCACGAAACGCAACGCTGTTTGCGCGTGACGGTGCGCGGGTGCGACCTCACCAGGAAGAACCAGTTGCACACCTGCATACAGGTCGGTCGTGATCTTCGATTCACCCCGCAAGCCAGGATTCTCCAGCACAAGGACGCGCCGCTCAGCTTCTTTGGCGGTGATGATGTCGCCCGCCTCCATCATTGCCGCACGGACGTCTGAGAAACGCCAGTGTGCCGGCATGCATTTGCTACGCGGCTCAGGAGTGATCAAGTCATTGAGCGACGTCCAAAGCGGCGCGAGGTTCTTCTGACCGATCCGCGCGTAAAAGGACTCCCGTTCAGGGGTTTCCGATATGGTCGTTCCCACAGATTGATTAGACATCGCTAACTCCCTTCTTTTCAAGCGCGTTCCCCTGTTTATCGAACGTCCGCACAGGAGCCGTCTCCTTCAATGCCGCGACCGCGATGGCGCCAGCGACAATCGTCCAAAGCGGCATGGTTACCGCATGCTCGATGCCGAAATGTTTGGCCAAATAGCCCGCATACGCAGGTGCTACGCCGCCACCGAAAATTTCGCCAATACCGATGATCATGCCCGACGCCGTGGACATCAGTTGCACAGGCACGGCTTCGGCTGCGACCGGTCCTACTGTCAATGTGATCAGGCTATACAGACATCCCATAGCCACCATCAGGCAGATGAACAAATGAACGGGAACCGCACCGGTCCTCAAGAAAATGCACAGCGACAGAAATACGCCAGCCGCCGAGAGAAGCATGACGGGCTTACGGCCGACACGGTCCGACAGTGCCGGTAGCACGGCCGCGCCAATCGCCCCGCCAAAACCGAGTGAGGAAAGAATGAAGCCCATCTGCTGCATGTCGAGATGCAAATAGTCGACCAGATAATTTGGAAACAGCGCAGCGATGACGATCTGGCAGGCGAGCCAGCAAAGCATGCATATGATGCCGAGAGGTACATTTCGATAACGAAACACTTCGTACCAGTGATGCCGAGCAGTATCGTGCGTCGCCGTGTGTTTCGCGATATCAGCCGGCGATGGCCGGCGCAATATGCGTTGCGCAAGAAAAGCTACGAAGAGCCCGGGAAGCGCCACCAGCAGGAAAATCCACGGCCAGCTCATTACCTTGAGAAGTTGTGTCACCAAGATTGGTGTAAGACCGAGACCGAACAGCGCGGGCATCATTTGCTGCAGCCCGACATTGCGTCCATGGCGCTTGGGCGGTGACGCATCCATGGTCGCAATGATGCTCGCGGGCGTGAAAGCGCCTTCTGCTACGCCCATGAGCGCTCGAATCGCAATCAGGCTGCCGACTCCTGTCGCCAGACCGCCCAGACCTGCCAGCAAAGAAAATCCGATCATCGCCGGCACGATGACTCTTTTAAAGCCAATCCTGTCTGAGAGATTGCCTGTCAGGAGCGCAGACAAACCCCATGCAAGCGCCAATGCGCCCGTAATATGCCCGAGATCCTGATAGTCGAGTTTCAGGTCGCGCATCAATACCGGCATCAACGGCACGATCAAAAAGCGGTCAATGCCGACCAGGCCCATGCCGAGAGCCATCAATGTGACGGCCTTCCATTCGTAACTCTTTGACGGCTCTATGGGTGACGCGTCGACCGTAGACGGCGACAACGGCGGGATGACGTTCATTCGAAATCCTTTTGATTTGATGGCATCGCTTTGACGAACGCCGGATTTTCCATCGCCGCTTCATAAATTCTTTGCAACGTAGGAAATGGCGTCAGGTCAAGATCAAAATTTCGGGCGTTGACCACTTGCGGAATGAGGCAGATATCCGCGATGGTGATGTTGTCACCGTGGCAGAAGCGCCCCGTTTCCGAGGTGGAAGCGAGCATCGCTTCGATGGCGTAAAAACCATCTGCTATCCACGCGTTGTACCAACGCTCGATGGCGTCTTCTGGCTGATGAAGCGTCTTTCGCAGGTAATTAAGAACGCGCAGATTGTCGATGGGGTGTATGTCACACGCGACAATCTGTGCCAACGCACGAACGCGTGCGCGCGCTGCGGGATCGGCAGGCAGAAGTGGCGGATCTGGTCGTGTCTCATCAAGGTAGTCGAGGATTGATAGCGACTGGACTAGCACCTTCCCATCGATTTCCAGTGTGGGCACGAGTCCTTGACGATTCAGTTCCTGGTAAGCAGGATCGCGTTGTTCCCCGCGCCGCAGATGATGAAACGCATCCTCGTAGGCTATGCCCTTAAGATTGAGCGCGGCGCATCTGCAATCCATGCACGCGCGTTGCGTTCGCGACGTAGCCACGACCCTCTGGGAGTCAAATCATGGAAAGTAAGAAAAGCTGGCTACGCAAGGATCTCGATGCGTTGCGTCTGCAGTGGGACATGCTCACCTTTTATGAACGATTCGAGCAGCTTGTCGCGCATGTGCTGAGCGTCGTGATATCCATCATTATCCTCGTGTCGCTCTGGCAGTTGATTCACGCGGTGATTTCATTGCTGGTTTCGGACGCGCTGAACCCGCTGGATCACGCTGTGTATCAGACCATCTTCGGAATGGTCATGACGCTGCTGATCGCAATGGAATTCAAACATTCGATTACGCGCGTGATGGCGCGGCGCGATCACATCGTGCAGGTCAAAACGGTGCTTTTGGTTGCGCTGCTGGCTATCGCCCGCAAATTCATCATTCTCGATCCGGCCAGTGCGCCCGCCCAGATCGCGGCGCTTGCATTTGCGCTGGTGGCACTAGGGTGCGTCTACTGGCTGATGCGGCAGCGTGATGACCCCGTCGACGCGACGACCGCCGCACAAGCAGAGCGTGATCGCGTGGTGCATGCGCAGCGGCAGCAAGGGAAGCCGCCCCGCGAAGGCGGCCAATCCGACAATTGACCTGAGTCGCTGCGGTCGTCACGTGATGAGCCGCGTAAGCTTCAATCCAGCGGATGGCCTCGATGCTCACGGCAAGTCCGGTCGCCTCCGGTTGCGCTCGACAAGAGCGTTTCGAGCGCGAGCCCTTTTGTCCCAATTCCCATCTACCACCCCAAGCGCCGCTATGGCGAACAGCGGCGCACGGAGTCTGAACATGCGGCACTCGCCGAATGCCGGCAACACGAGACCGACCGCATACCGATCGGCGACGGAACGCCGGTGACGCGGACGACTTGATGGGGTGGTGTTTGGTAACGAATGCGCAATCTCTTTCAATCATGCTACCAAGCTTTCGACGGTGGCGGATCTTCACTCGACCCGCCAGCGACGGTCGCTCAGAACGTCACCTGTCCTTCTCTCATTGCTCATCGAGAGCCGTCGTTCGCAAAACTTACAGAACAGGCGAAAGTAGGTCGACCGTCAAATGGTGGCGATGAAGCAGCTGTCCTTGAGCCTGCCCGTTCTTCGGCTGCTCGGCGCCTAACAGCTTACCCTCGCGTTACTCGAGCGACAGCAAAGTGTGGCGCGACAATCGGTATCCGAGACGCGCGACAAACAGATTGAGAATGTCGCGGGGGCATTGACGAGTCGATTTGTTGTCCGCGAGTGACGCTGCTGAGCGACTGTTCGACTCTGAAACCTGCCGTTGCCTTTCCGACCGTTCGACCGGCAGCAACGGGTCGCGAGTACTCGCTCACTCGCATTGCTACCTGACATTCGAGGCTACGACGGCGCGAACGTCGGCAAAGCGCCCATCAGCTGTCTCACAGTCGCCGACATTCCAACGTCGGCAATGGCCACCGAAATGCGCGCATTGGACATCGGACAGGTCACGCAGTGAACAAGCCGTTTGCGTGACAGCTTGGGGGGATGGGCAAGCGCCGACCGTTGCTCGCCCTCACCGGCCGAAATATCGCGCTGCAGAGCTGCCGCGGGCGATTCACCGGCCCGATTCCAACCCACGGTCCGCTCGCGACCCCGGATAGTCTGTGCAATGTCATCGCAGACGGATCACTCAGGCGCAACGGCTTATGCAGCAACGGTCTCAGCGATGCCGCAATGCGCCGAATCGAGATGGGAGAGTAGACGGATCACTGAATGAGGAGTCCAATCACCTCGACTGGAACCAAACCTAACCTCATGATTTTCAAGGAATAGTCTCGCGCCGGTCAAGTTCGGGATTATCACGGTTTTACAAGGGTTTCCGGGCGGTCCGCCTGGATTATGGGCGAGATTTGGGCACACCGTCGACCATATACTTGAGGTACGAAGCGTCTTCACGACCCAGAGCCCAACGCCCTGGTTGCGTTCGCGTTGTGCGCCATCGTCAGCGCCTCCAGACCTTCATGTCGTCCGTCGAGACGGTCGTCGACTCGGATCCAAGGATCCCTGCCAGTTCCTTGATGGACCGATTCTTCGCCCGCACGATGACCGTACCGTCACCTGTGAGATGCCATGCGAGCTGTGTGCCGGGCACCGCATTGAGTGCCGCCCTAACGCGAGCAGGCACGGTCGTTTGGCCCCTTGCTGTGATGGTCGATAAGTTGGACATCGCAACCTCCTTGCTGCCTGTAACCATATCTCGAAGGCATCCAGTAGAGGACGCGCCTGCTGCTGTCGGGTGCGTCGTCTCGTCGGGCGGCTTACCGCGAATCGTGGCCTCTATTGCATAAAACTCGCCGATCCTGCGCAACGCTTCGGTGTTGACCTCGTTCTTGCGTGCGACGAACAGATCGTGGAACTTGCGACGCGCGTGTGCCATGAGGAACAATCTCAAGCGTGTCACTTAACGGAAAGCGTTTCAGTCCCGCGCTGGCCCCGTCACGCCGAAGATCTTCCGCACTTGCGCAGAATGTCGCCCACCGATTTGAGTGGTTCGGCAGTCGAACGAGACGACTTGAACGCAAGGAAAGTGCTCCTCTTCATTGCGGGAGCAACATCTCGCACTTGGATGCCCGTCGCTATACTTCCTAGGTTCGAATCAAACGGCAAAATCGCCGCGCCATAGCCGGCCGCTACCAGACTTTTAAGCGCCTCGCCGTTGTTCAGCGCGATCCTTGGTTGGATGATAAATCCGGCCTGAGCAAACCACCGTAACGTCTGGTGGTACAACGCACTGCCCGGCTCATTTGTAAGCAGCGGTTGCTCCTGGAGCCATTCGGCCGTCACGCGCCGCGGTACAGACCAGTCGGCCGGCAGGTACGCAACAAGAGGATCTTCGCGCCAGCGGATAACCGTCAGCCCGGATTGGCGTTGACTGGCTCCGACGAGCGCGAAATCCAACTCGTCACCAAACAGCATTGCATTCGCCGTTGCCGTCGTCGTGACGGACAGTTCGATGCGGATATCTGGCCGGCGCATCGAAAGCTCCTGTAGTACGTTTGGCATGTGGTGCGCGATCAGCCCGGCCGATGCACCGACCCTCACAACGCCAAGCAAGCCTTCTCGGTGGTTTCGCACTGCCTCACTGGCACGGTCTGCGATCGCCAGGATTTCGCGCGCGTGTTCGATAAGAATGGTGCCAGCGGTGGTCGGGCTTACCCCCCTTCTGCTGCGCTCTAGCAAGCGAACCTTCAGTTTTGACTCCAGTTCTTTGAGATGCAGCGAGATCGTTGGTTGCGCCAGATTGAGCGCCGATGATGCACTTGCCAGCGAACCCAGGTCAACTACGGCAATCAAGGTGCGTAGCTGATCCAAATTAAATTCACGCATCAGAATTCCTGATGTTTCGTCAACATAAACTCAATTTTACTTCGATCAGCACCAGCGGGAAAATCCGAATCATCCCTGCACCAATCCCACCCGACCGATCCTATGCGATACATATCAACCAGAGGCGACCAGACGGAACGTACCTTCTCAGAGATTCTCCTCGAAGGGCTGGCGCCTGACGGCGGCTTGTACGTGCCGACTCATTACCCGAGGGTCGACGGCGGGACACTTGCAAAGTGGCGGACGCTCCCCTACCCAGAACTAGCATTGGAAATTCTCTGTCTCTACGTGGACGACATCCCACGAGACGATCTCCGCACAATCGTCTATAGAACCTACACTTCAGACATTTTCGGATCGCCGGAAATTGCTCCGTTGCAGCGGCTTGATGCAAGCGTCTCCCTGCTGAAACTATCAAACGGACCAACGCTCGCCTTCAAAGACATCGCAATGCAATTGCTTGGTAATCTCTTCGAGTACGAACTGGAACGGCGTGGCGAGGTGTTGAATATCCTCGGTGCAACCTCCGGTGATACAGGGAGCGCAGCCGAATACGCAATGCGTGGCAAAAAGGGAATTCGCGTTTTCATGCTCAGTCCTCACGGCCGCATGAGCGTCTTTCAACAGGCCCAGATGTTCAGCCTGCAAGATCGAAACATCCACAACATCGCAATTGAAGGTGTCTTCGACGACTGTCAGGACATCGTCAAAGCGATGTCAAAAGACCTCGAGACGAAGCGTCGCCTGCGAATCGGCACAGTGAACTCCATCAACTGGGCACGCCTTCCTGCGCAAGTAGTCTATTATTTTTGGGGATATTTTCAAGCTACTCACGACAACCAGGAACGCGTTAGTTTCGCCGTCCCTTCAGGAAACTTTGGAAACATCTGCGCTGCGCATATAGCCCGAATGATGGGACTACCAGTTGAACATCTCGTTCTCGCCACAAACGAGAACGACGTGCTCCACGATTTTTTTTGCTCAGGCGAGTATCGTGTGCGAAAAAGCCATGAGACGTTCGAGACGTCCAGCCCTTCAATGGACATTTCGAAGGCGTCGAACTTCGAACGCTTCCTCTTTGATGCCTTAGATAGAGACGCGATGCGCACACATCTTCTCTTCGCAGACGAACTCACGAAAGCGGGCAGATTCTGTGTTACGCCCAAGGAGTATGCGCACATTGCGACGTTTGGATTTGTCTCGGGAAAGAGTACTCATGCGGACCGACTCGCGACAATCCATGACACCTGGATGCAATATTCACTGATCATCGACCCGCATACGGCTGATGGCCTAAAGGTTGGCCGCGAAAAAGTATTACCCGGTGTACGAACAATCGCACTCGAGACGGCGCTCCCTGCGAAATTCCCTGACACGATACGGGAAGCCATTAATCGAGATCCAGATCGCCCGACGTCGCTCGCGGGCTTGGACTACCTACCGATGCGTTCAGTTTTTATGCCAGCACGTGTCGACAATGTTAAAAATTACCTCGTATCTCACTGCAACGATCGAGCACTTTAGGATTGCCGTATTCATTGAAGACGATAGAACAAATGTCGGGGTCCGTCGACGAACTCGAGCCGTGTCTATTCACAACCCCTCGTAGGCTACGAAGAAGCAGATCGGCGTAGCCTTTAACTCGGCGTTTCTCGCAAACATGCGACACGGATACCGCCCCAAGTAGGGCGGCATCCGTTACAGCTATGACCGATTCATTGTTCTAAAAGCACACATAGTCCGACTTCGCGTGCACGGGACAATTCCGCGTCACTCAACGAGCTCCAAATGCCAATGCTACTCGTGGCTGAGTGAGCATCTCAGGTTGCAAAATCTCGTCGAGTTGCACGCGCGTCAACAAGCCCTTCTCGATCACGATTTCTGGAACTCCGCGACCGGACACCAGTGCTTCCTGTGCGACTTGCGTCGCATTGTCATAACCAATATACGGATTGAGCGCAGTGACGATCCCGATCGAGTTCTCAACGAGCGAGAGTAGACGATCACGGTTCGCGGAGATACCATCAACACATTTTTCAGCGAGGGTCAAGCACCCTGCTCGAAGGTGCGCCACGCTTTTGAACAGGCTGTGTGCGATGATCGGCTCGAATGCATTCAGTTGCAGTTGACCCGCCTCCGCAGCGAAACTCACGGTAACATCGTTGCCAATCACCTCAAACGCGATCTGATTGACTACCTCGGGAATCACAGGATTCACCTTGCCAGGCATAATGCTCGACCCGGCCTGAACCGGTGGAAGATTGATTTCACCAAGCCCCGCTCGGGGTCCACTAGATAGCAGACGCAGGTCGTTGCATATCTTCGAAAGCTTAACAGCAACGCGCTTCAACACACCCGAGAGTTGCACAAACGAGCCTACGTCCTGGGTCGCCTCAACGAGATTAGGCGACGTGACGACGGGAATTCCGGTAATCTCGGCGAGATGCCGGCAAACAAGCGGCGCGTACTCGGGGGATGTATTGATGCCAGTCCCAATCGCCGTAGCGCCCAGATTAATTTCACAGATCAGCCTCGAGGCTTCGCGCAACCGCTCTTGATCTTCACCGATCATTACGGCGAATGTACTGAACTCCTGTCCAAGTGTCATCGGTACCGCATCCTGGAGTTGTGTTCGTCCCATTTTGACAATATCTTTGAAGCCCTCTGCCTTGCGCTCGAACGAGGATCGAAGCACACTCATTGCCTCAACAAGTTCGCCGATACCCATGTAAGTCGCAATTTTCAAAGCGGTCGGATACACGTCATTGGTGCTTTGACCCAGGTTTACATCTTCATTTGGATGAAGCACCGAGTAGTCACCTCGCCGGCACCCCAAATTTAACAGCGCCAAATTCGCGATCACTTCATTGGCGTTCATGTTAGTTGACGTACCTGCTCCACCTTGAATCACGTCAACCACAAAATGCTCATGCGCAACACCTGAGCGAACCTGCTGACAGGCATATGCGATTGCAGATTTCTTCTGCATATCAAGCAATCCCAGTTCATGATTCGCGAGCGCAGCTGCCTCCTTCACACATGCGAGAGCGACAACAAGATTCGGGTATGTAGAAATCGGAATCCCGGTGATTGGAAAGTTTCTCAGCGCTCTCAGCGTGTGGATTCCATACAAGGCATCGTCGGGCACGGCAAGATCGCCCAGTAGATCATGTTCGACACGTGTCGTCATCGGCATCGCAATACTCCTGGTTGCTGTAGTTCCCTGTTTGACTGGACCACATTTGACACCCTGCGGGTAGTCCCTCAGTGGACTGTCCCTTCCGGGTGCTTCCTTGAAACCTGGTTGGGAAACACGAAAAGGTTCGCGAGTGATAGCCGGAGAATATATCCCGACCTCTGTCGTGGCATCACCGAACGAAATGGTACGGAGTTAACGGAAGCACGCGATGCTAGTACGACATACTGTCATGCAAATTGAGCATTACCACTCAGAGTGACGAATTTTCAGGCGACAACAAACCGGGCGCCGATTGGATCGGACCTTTCAGATTCGCTTTTAGATTTACATGTTCAACCTAGTCGCTTTTACGCTGCGGCGTCCATATACAGCGTCGGAGGTCAGGCGCTAACCCTTGAACCTGCCTCCTGTCGCCGTATGGCTCGAACACTGAAGAATTAGCCGATCTTCAACTACATTGTGACCTCGTCAAGCAGCGTCTTCTTGCCACCAATATATCGGTACAACGAGATCACACCGTGCTGAAGGTCCCCTTTCGAATCAAAGGATGTTTCACCAATAACCCCGCGGTAGTGAGTAGCGGGCATTGCAGCAAGAATCTTCGATGGATCAGTCGAGCCGGCACGAACCATCGCATCGGCGATGATATTAACCGCGTCATAGGCGAACGGTGCATCGTATTCGACGACATGTCCAAAACGGCTCTTGTATTTGGCCTGGAACGCCGCGCCGCCCGGCATTTTTGCGATATCCCCCCCCGCCTGAGAGCACACGATATTGTTTGCTGCCTCACCAGCCAAATTCGACAACGATTCGGTGCAGATACCGTCTCCACCCAAAATTTTCGCCTTCAGTCCAAGTTGCATTGCCTGCTTCGCCATCGGACCACCCGTTGCATCGGTGCCGCCATACATGATTGCGTCAGGATTTTCGGATTTTATCTTCGTCAATACTGCGCGAAAATCTACCGCCTTGTCACTGGTCGCATCGTGCGACAAGACGACAAGACCTAGCTCCTTTGCGTGCTTCTCAAATTCACTCGCAAGACCTTGTCCATACGCGGTCGAATCATCCAAGATAGCGACCCGGCGAATATTTCCCAGCTTCTTGGCAAAATCAGCCAGCGCGGGTCCCTGCTGCGCATCGGTCGCGACTACGCGATAGGTTGTCTTAAATCCTTGCTGCGTATACGCAGGATTCGTTGACGACGGCGATATCTGAACAATGCCAGCGTCACTGTAGATCTTTGAGGCCGGGATCGACGTGCCCGAGTTCAAGTGGCCAACTACTGCCACGACCTTGTCGTCGACGAGCTTTTGCGCAACCTGCGTTGCGACGCGTGGGTCAGCCTGGTCATCCTGCGCATCGAGCTGCAGCGCCACCTTTTTACCATTGATCACCAAGCCCTTCTTGTTAATGTCCTCGATTGCAAGGTGAGCCCCGTTTTCATTGTCTTTTCCCAGATGAGCAATGCCTCCCGTGACCGGCTCTACACTGCCGATTTTCACTACCTCATCCGCATGTGCGTTCGTCGTAGTGACAGCCACCGCCGTCATGGCCGCCACAAGAGGAACTAGTTTATAGTTGCACATAATTTTCGCCTCCATTCCTAATCTCCGTCTTTTGGATTTATAAAATACTTAAAATTACTCTCTTTCAGAACATTTTATCCCAGCGCATATTTGCGTTATTTTTTATTCGGATTCCTATCTTTATTGCTAAAACGATAATCAAATTCTTTCCATAGTCAAACTCCGGAACGATCTTGCTTATGCTCACATCGCTCGATCGTCCGGTATAACCAATACTCAGAAAAGCGTTTCCGCCAGAGCCGCTTGAATGTCCGCAATCAGATCATCTGGATCCTCAAGCCCAACCGAGAAACGCAAATGCCCAAATTCGCGAAACGCATCTGGATAGCGGTCCGAGCCCCCACGCCCCGATTTTCCGACATGGACGATGAGAGACTCATCGTGGCCGAGTGAAACAGCGGACGTGATCAGGCGCAGGTTGGCAACAAAACGATTTTGCACATCAGGATTGCCCTTCAATGCGAAGGCCATGACTGCACCATACCCCATACCTCCAAACTGACGGGACGCCAGATCGTGCTGCGGATGAGAGCGCAAACCAGGGAAAACGACGTATGCAACCCTCGGATCCTTTTCAAGGAATTCCGCTATCTTTTGCGCCGTCGACATATGTCTAGTCAGCCGCAGCGGCAATGTGACGGACCCACGCATGATCAGCCATGCATTAAACGGAGAAAGTGAACCGCCCACGTCCACCAGCGCATCGCCTTTCAGCTTTCGCATAAATTCGGCTCGACCAGCGACGACTCCACCCATCGCATCACCGTGTCCATTGATGTACTTGGTCAGTGAATGGACCACGAAGTCGGCACCGTGCTCCAAAGCTCGAAACATCGGTGGGGGCGTGAAAGTCGCATCGATCGAGAGCATGGCTCCACAATTTTTTGCGATTGAGCTCAACGCTGCGATGTCGGCAACCTTCGTCGTAGGATTGGCAATTGTCTCCGCATGAATCAGCTTCGTGTTTGGGCGCACGGCAGCTTGCACGGCTGCGAGGTCACTGATGTCAACGAACGTCCCTTCGATGCCGTAACGTTCCGGGAGCAGTTCTTCAAAAAGACGCCATACAGCCTCGTAAGTGACATCGCTGACGACGACGTGATCGCCACTTCGCAGGAACGTAAAGAAAATCGCGTGAAGCGCTGCTACACCGGTGCTAAAAGCGACGGCCTCTTCTGCTCGCTCCATCGCCGCCAATTTTCGTTCCAGACAAAGCTGATTGTGCCCTGAGTTTCGGTTGTAAAACAACTTCTGCGAGTCTGACCAGTCAAGCGCGGATGGATCGTCTGGAAGCTTGTACGAATTCGCCATCACGATTGGCGTGCGAATAGCGCCTGTCGTAACATCGGTCACGTTCCCGCTGTGCACAGCCTGACTAGCAAACGAAAGAGTCTCCGGTTGATCTTTGTCGGGCCGTTGTTTGAAGTTTCTAGCGTCCATACTATCCTCTGATACATACAACCTTAGTTTGAGTCATCTCTTCATACGCGAGCCTGACGCGTTCTGGTCCGAACTTACCGAGCATGCCCGCGCCGGAGCGCATCGCGCCACACCGATAGCTGGCGGAATCGTTAAAGATCACTGCATCCGCCTGGAGGCTCTCAGTGATATCTAATGCGGACTCGATGTCTCTTGTAAATATGTTGATCTGGTAACTACGATGCATTCCAGCGGCAAGCGTAATAGCCTCGTCTAGCGTATGCACACATCGAAGGACGGCTATCCGAGTTAAACCCTCCCACTGCCAAAGCTCCGATTCGTCACACACATTTTCGAGCACAGTTGGCGCGTAAACGGAGCCATCACGGGTGTTTCCGCACAATATTTTCGTGCCCTGACTAATCGCTACATCGACGAGGGATTTCATACGTTCTGCCACGTCGACGGAAATCATTGGGCCAACGTCTGTCTCTGGCGACGCGGGGTCACCGGACACGAGAGTCTTGGTCTTCGCAACGAAGCGATTTTTAAATTCCTCGTAAATGGTCGCCTGTACGAGGATATGCTGGATACCAACAGAGCTTTGACCGGCCGTGCCGTAAGCCGTCGATATGCACGATCTAATTGCCGCGTCAAGTTCGCAGTCACTCATGACGATAGCCGAGCGGGTTCCGTCAAAATCCATCGCAAATCTTTTCAACCCGCCGGCACCGGCTATTTTTTCTGCATCATTCAGTCCACCACTGAAAGAAACCATCCTGACGTCTCGGGATGAAACGAGCGCCTCTACCAGGGCGGAGCCACCAGTGGCTACGGTCACTATTTCCGAAGGCAATCCAGCTTCTATCAAGTAATTGACGAGCCTGATCGCGGATAGAGGCGTGTATTCAGATGGTTTGACAATGACCGCATTAGCTCCGGCAATTGCTGGGCCGAGCTTACGCGCAATCAAGGCAAGCGGATCGCAGTATGACGCGATTACTACAATGACGCCGAGAGGTTCACGAGTGAACCACCCACGACGGTCTGACGATCCATCATACGCATCAAAAGGGATAACTTCACCGGCATTTCGGCGAACCTCAGAAGCCGAGAGCCTTAGTGTATCGACGCATTCCAGCACGTCATTGGTCGCTTGGGTGATCGTCTTGCCGCTCTCCGCGACAATGAGATCCGACAAGGACGTTACGTCTTGCAACATGCGAGTCGCACAGCGCTCGAGTATGCTGGCCCGTTCATAACGAGGAATTCGACGACAAGTATGAGCTCCCTTCTTTGCCGCCTCGATTAGCAGGTTGGCAATGCCCGCTGGAATATCCGCGACTATCCCCAATTCGCTTCCATCAAACGGACTGGTAACCGCAATAAAGCCCGAGGATAGATCAAGAGGACGTATTGGACCATTCATGTCAGAGCAGCTCCTGCCACTTTGTGTGTTCCACCGTCGGCTGTCAGGGTGGGAACACCACGACCTCAGGATTATCGTGATCGATCGAAATGCTACCGTTGCCAAAACGACTCCGATCGACCACCTAAATCACCAAAAAATCTCGGCGCGACGGCAGAGATTTGCGCCTGCATCAAAGCTCGAAATGACCGTCGATGCATGTAACGCACACGCCGCCAATGTTCACATCTCCGTGCCCATCGACACTGACGTGTACTTTCCCTGCGCGGCCGACGCGGCCTCCCTGCGAGGCGACATATGTCCTTCCCACAGCAGGCAACATGCCGCGCGCCCACTGAAAAGAGGCCACGCTGGCATTGCCACTCCCGCAGACAGGGTCTTCCTCTACTCCGCAAGAGGGTGCAAATGTGCGAACTTCAATATCGGTCTCTCCATTCTGGAAAGCACCGAATACCGTCAACCCGGTGACACCCAAGCGAAGCTCTAACTTGGCCAATTCTGCAAAGTCCGGTTGCAGATTGAGTACGGAATCCGCATCGTGCATCTGGGCGATGATCCATCGAGGGCCGACATTGAGAATCGCAGGTGATGTCTTTTCGTTTACTTTACGTCCGACAATAGCGGTCAACTGCGCGACATCAGCGGCTTCCATCTCCTCGACTTGCGCACCCGGAAGGCGAAAAGAGATCTGGCGCTTTCCATTCAGTTCTCCAACCGTCAAATCGACAAGGCCAACGCTGCACTCCTGGACAAGTCGCCCATTCGGCCGCATCGCAACACGTTCAGCTTCCAGGAGTGCATATGCGCTACCGATCGTAGGGTGTCCCGCAAAAGGGAGTTCGCTTCGCGGAGTGAAAATACGCAAACGATAATCTGCTTCGCTCGTTGTCGGCGGGAGGACAAACGTTGTTTCGGAGAGGTTCGTCCATCTCGCGATAGCCTGCATCCCCTCTGCGTCCAAGCCTTCCGCATCTAACAACACCGCCACCGGGTTTCCCCGGAGCGGTCGATTCGTGAAGACGTCAACTACCTTGTACGATCGTTTCATATTCGATTTATCAAACCGCAGGGCCGCCGACGGCATTCGTCGCAACCAAAGAAGCCGCTGTTTCACTGTCGATGACGACACAGGATCGGACCGGGCCACGCGGCGTCTTCCCGACACGATCTCTATTTGCGCATCGTAGCGCGTGCGGTTCGACCGTAACAGTCACAATCATCCACTGAATCGACCAACACAGTTCCGTCGAAGTCTTTCCCTCACGTCAGTATGCGCGACCGACGGTGCTATTTTTACGGGCGTCCTCCAGCGGAGAGCGCCCGTCCCTTCATGCCGGGTCGAAAAAGATCGACTCCACTGTGTGTACCGTCGACAGGGGCATTCTTCAACGGTTCACGATACGTTTGGGCATCACCAGCGCAAGCGCGCAGCCAGCGAGCAGGCACACACCAAACGTAATCACACCGGCACTCATGCTATGCGTCTGATCTTTCATCCACCCAAGGAAGTAGGTGCTCGCAAATCCACCAAGGTTGGCGATCGAGCAGGCAAATGCAATGCCTGCGGCCGCGGCAGTGCCTTTGAGGAATGTCGAGGGTAGCGACCAGACAACAGGCATCGCCGCCGCCGCCCCGGCGTTCGCGATCGATAGCACTAAAACCGTTGCGAAGGCGCTTCCCGAACAAAACGCGCTAGCAATGAGACCGAGCGCCGAGCACAGTAACGGCACTGCAACGTGCCAGCGTCGCTCGCGAAATCGGTCTGAACTGATACCTGTCACCAGGACCATCGCTACAGCGAGCGCATTAGGAATCGCCATCAGCGCACCGATCTCGCCGGTGCTCCTGACGCCCGCTTCGCGCAACATCGTGGGCATCCAGAAGCTGATCGAATAGAAACAAAGCAGGATGCAGAGGTCCAGATAACCGACAGCCCACACTTTCGGATCTTTGAATGCCTGCCCGAGTTGATGGCCTTTCTTCTCCTCTTGGTCAGTTCCAATGTCCCTCTTCAGTCGCGCAATTTCTGCGGAAGTGAGAAAGCGCGCATTGTCGTAGTTCCCCGGGAGAAATATATAGACCAGGATGCCGAGTACCACTGAAGGCAGCGCCTCGAGAAAGAACAGCCATTGCCATCCCTGCAGACCGTGGACACCATTGAAGTACGACAGAATCCATCCAGATAGCGGTGCGCCCAGCAGACTGGACATAGGCAAGCCGACCATGAACAGCGCAACGATCCGGCCGCGTCGGGCGTCAGGAAACCAATATGTCAGATATAGCAGCGCCCCAGGTAGAAATCCTGCCTCGGCCAGCCCAAGGAGGAAACGCACAGTATAGAACTGCCCTGGCGTCTTCACGAACATCGTGAGGCCCGAGAGTATTCCCCACGTAACCATGATGCGAGCGATCCAGAATCGCGCCCCGACTTTATCCAGTATCAGGTTGCTTGGAACCTCAAACAGAATGTAGCCAACAAAGAACAGTCCTGCACCCAGGCCGTAGACAGTCTCGCTAAATCCCAAGGAGTCGAGCATCTGCAGCTTGGCGATGCCGACATTCACACGATCAAGAAAGGCGGCGAAGAAACACAGGCATAAAAATGGGGCGAACCGCAACGTAAGCTTGCGATAGAGGCTGCGCCCGGTCTGGGTGTCATGCTCAAGTTCACCCGTCGAGGCCTTCAGCGAAGATGTCGACATGTCGTATCCCGGAAGAGATCATGGAAGACGCGCGTCTCGCGTCGATTCAGCGAGACGCGCAACAGGACATCACGAATAGTTGATAACGAGAAGCTTGATTTCCGACATCTCGTCCATCGCGTAACGGGTACCTTCGCGGCCGGTTCCCGACTCCTTCCACCCGCCAAACGGCATGTTGTCAATGCGGTAGATCGGCACATCATTGATCATGAGCCCACCTACATCCCACGTCTCCAGAGCAAGGAAAGCGCGTTGCAAATCTCGCGTGAACAGGCCGCCTTGCAATCCGTAGCGGGAATCATTGGCGCGCTCCAGCGCTTCGTCGAATGTGCGATAGCTATTGAGCGTCAGTACCGGCCCAAAGATCTCTTCGTCTTCAACCAGCATGCCCGCGCGCGTATCCGTAAGCACCGTAGGTTGCACGACCGCGCCTACGCGAGGGCCGCCCGCCAGCAGACGTGCTCCTTCCGCCCGAGCCGCATCGATCCAGCTCTGGATACGCATCGCTGATTTCTCGTCGATAACCGGACCGACATCGATGCCCTCTTGCATCGGGTCGCCAACGCGACACGCGCGAACCTTCTCGATCAGCTTCGCCTCGAACGCCTCCCGGACGCTTTCATGCACGAGGATGCGCTGCACGCCAATGCAATATTGGCCGCCAAACACCACGCCCCCGCGAACACAACGCGCTGCTGCGAGGTCGAGATCTGCGTCTTCAGCTACGATGACCGCACCGTTGCCACCAAGCTCCAGTGCAACCTTCTTTTGGCCTGCAATCGACTTGATATGCCAGCCCACCTTCGCACTTCCCGTGAAGGTCACCATCGCAAAGCGCTCGTCTCGAACCATGGACTCCGCGAGCGGAATGCTGCAATGGCACACTTCAAGCGCACCGTCTGGCAGGCCGGCGTCGCGCAGAACCTCCTGGATCAGACGGCTTGTCAACGGCGTCTGCGGCGCTGGCTTCAATACCACTGCATTGCCAACGGCGATCGCGGGCGCGACCTTGTGCAGCACGAGATTCAGAGGGAAATTGAACGGCGAAATTGCCAGGATCAGGCCAATCGGAAACCGCCTCGAAAGGCCTACACGGCGGCGCATCCCGGCCAGTTTGTCGAAATCCAGTGCCGACAGTGCCGTGGCCTTGCCGCTTTCGTCCGTTGTCTGATACTCGAAGACGCCGGCATCAACGTCGAGCGGTATCTCTTCGCCATGACTGCGCCTGGCTTCCGCTGCCGCATTACGCAAATTGAAAATGCCGCGTGACACTTCGCCTCTGGCGTCGTACAGCGGCTTTCCCGATTCCGCCGCAATAGTACGTACGAATTCGTCGCGCCTGGACTCAATCAGGTCTGCTGCACGGTGGAGGATGTCTGCACGCACGAAACGCGGCATACTGCGCATGATCTCAAAAGCCGCTTGCGCACGCTTGATGGATCGCTCGACAGCATCGGCGTCGGAAATGGGCATCTGGCCTACGATTGAGCCATCAAAAGGGCTCCGTACGACGTCAAATTCCATTGACTCCGTATTCAAATCGTTTTTCATCAGTACTCCTTAGGTCACTGGTTTGATCGAGTACCACTTATTGGTTCGTAGTGACAGAATCTCGCGAAAGATTCTCGGCCCGACTACGCGACGACTAATGTCTGATTAAGGTTGGCGATTGCACGCACCAAACTATAGGGCGCAAGCATCGAGGTCTTGGGATTGCTGGGAAGCGTCTTGCCGGTAACGGAAACGTCAATCTGACCGAAGTCTCCTTCCGCCTTGATTCGGTGCGTGTTACCCGCTGCGTGAGGATCAGCATGCAGCACTACGCTAGTCCGATCGAAGCCAACGCCAGCCAGGGCGACCGCTGCGGTTACGTTGGCGTTTTTCGGAAACAGGCGCGCCGCATCTCTGGCCGTGCCTTCGAATACCACGGTGGACTGCGTGACATCATCAAGAGCGACCATCTCCTCGGCAGGCGTGCCACGCCAGGCGCCCGGTGCCTTGTGCGATTCATATCGAACTTGGTTCAAACCAGCGAGTCTGGCTGCTCCAAGCGCATCTAACCCACCTAGCGCGCCAGAGGGAATACGCAGGCGTCCTCCGCCTTTCGTGGCAGCATCGATCAATAGTGTCTCGAGAGAGTGATCTGCCAACGCACCCACCGATGCCACAAGCAGATCGCGACCCGCTGCCAGAACGGACGGCCCCAGGTTTCCCAGTGCCTCGTGACCCGCACATTCGACGATGAGGTCGAGGTCATCATCCAGCAGTTCGTCAACGCTATCGATAATCCGCGCTTGTGCACCGAGCGTCTTGCGTGCAGCGTCCCGAAAATCGGCACGCTCGTACACCGCCTTAACGGTCACGCCGGGGACATGTCGGCCCACAAGTTCATACAACAGACTTCCTATCGCTCCACAGCCTATCAATCCAACGTTCATCATCTAGCCTCCAAGTCCGCTTGCATCGGTTCGTTACTCGCTGATGACTGCATTTAACGCGAGCCAATTTCCGCAAGGAAGGTGTTAGAAGTGACGATAACCATCACCAAAACAGAACACCGGAATGGCAAGTAGCGAACGAACCTCAAGCGTGGGAGCGTCGGGGTGGAGCTCAGACCCCACCCGTCTGATTGATCAGACAACGTGCGCGTAACGACCGCGCACGACGTTTGCCGTTACCAGAAAACTGAGTTTCTGCGAATGGCCAGTGGGTATGCTTGCGAGCCATCGACTGGATATGCTTACATTCATGAAAAACTAAAGGTGGCCTCGGTCGGCGCCACCCACGAATCACATGATCCGATGAGATGTGAACCCAGCCGCATTCCGCGTGTCACAATGAGGAACAGGATGCGTAAGCGAGAGTCGACAGGCAGACGAAGCGCATTCGTCGCCACGGTGACTTGGTACACGCAACGACCATATGGGAGAGTCTGGCGTACTGACCTACTGGAATTTGCGTGTTCGCGTGCTGGCTGCCATGAACGTATCAGCGCTCAATCGATGTCGCACGCCACCACTGCGCCTGCGTGCCTTTCCGGTTGCACATTGCGTGCGAACCTGTTCTACGTGGTGGTTTCGGGCCACGCCTGTGCAAGACGAGTTCGCACTCTGCAGACGTTCGCTGACCCACCTGTGCAGAATGGGTCAGCTCTCTTTGATTCGATCGTCGAGACTCGCAAACGAGCAAGGAACCTCAACTACCGCTCAGTTCCCGTGTGCGACCACACTATCGATCTCAGCATTAGTGATCCCGTACTTTGCCATGCGGGCACGATGATCTGGCGAGCCGAGGTACTTGCGCAGCTGCTCATTGACGGCCTGTAGCAACGCCTGATTACTCTTGCTGCACGAAAAGGCGCCCACCGGAACTTTTCCGTCGCCGCTCTTCTCATGCGCGACAGCCTCGAAGCGACTTTCAGCACCGGCAAGAGCGCGGTTACCAACTGCGGTTGCTGCGTACGCGTCGATCTTCCCTGACAGCAACGCTTCGAGTGCCTCGTTCTGCCCATCGAAGATCACAATCTGTTCCTCGCTTACGCCTGCCGATTTGGCCGCGTCGATCTGAACAGTCGCTGCAACCACGCCGAGACGTGCGTCAATCTGTTTCGCCAGCGCTGAATAGCTCGTCAACCCACTCGGGTTGCCTGACGGCAGAAGGAATCCATCCACGAGTGCCCAGACGGGTGTGCTAAACGCTACGCGCTTGGCACGCTCAGCGGTCACAAAAATCGGGACATTCATGTCCCACCTTCCCTCCTGAACACCGGGAAGGAGCTCTTCGAACGAGGTCGGTTGATGCTCAATGGAAGTCACACCGATCGCCCGAAGAATCACGTCGGCCAACTCAATGTCCGAGCCTGTCACTGATTGATTCGAGTCTGTCCAGTAAAAAGGGGGTTCCTCAAGATACGCGATTCTTACTTTCACGGAAATACTCCATTTGGAAAGCGGTGAGGCATTGCCTCACCGATGCTTCGATCAAGCCGGCTAATGTATCGGCTCCTGTATTTCTCAACAGGTCCGGTGCTGCTGCCTGCTTAGCGTGCCAAAACAGTGTCCAAAACGGTCGAAAGCGCGGTCAGTGCAGGTCCAAGCCGTGCGAGAGGCAGGTAACCAAAACCAAGCCGGAACGCCCGGTTGCTCTCCCCGAACCAGATTCCGGACGCCAGCTGCAGGTCATGATCCGGCAATAACTCCCAGAAACGTGAGATGGCAGCATCGTCAAACACCTCACCACGCAAGCGGACGCAACACAGAGCACCGGCATCAGGACGAACCCACTCAATCCTTTCGCGCTCGCGCTCACACCAGTGCGAAAGTTCCTCTAGTGCTGCTGCAAGCAACTTACGTCGCTGCTCGAGCACCCCTTCCCGATTCCGCAATAGTGCAGCTGCGAGTGCCTCGTCGAGTACTGATCCGGAGATCACGGTGTTCATTTTCGCAATCGTTAGCCTAGACCGAAGATCGGGGTCAGCAACCGTCAGCCACCCAGTCCGCAAACCTGGGGCGCCGAGCGCCTTCGACACCGACGCACCGGTGACGATACGTGGGTCGAGTCCTGCAAAGCTCTCGACCGCCGAATCGCCTCCATAAGTCGCTTCTCTATAGGTTTCGTCAACGAAAAGTATTGCTTCGGGAGAACGGGCCTTCATCAGTGCGAGAAGACTCTCTATCTCAGATCGAGTTGCCTGCACGCCGCTAGGATTTTGTGGAGATGCGATACTTACAAGCCTGGTTTTTGTCGACAACTGATCTGCGATCTGCTCAAGATCCAGCCGATAGCCAGTCTCAAAGGAAAGTTTGACTTCCCGAACGGTCACGCCCGCTCCTAGCAAACAGTCGCGGCTCGGTGGGAAGCATGGCGTGGCGAGAACTGCTTCATCCCCAGAACGACATACTTCGAACGCAAGGAGAAACAAGCCGAGTGCGGTGCCCTGCGTGGTAATAATCTGCTCAGCTGGAACCTTGCAGGCTTCAGAGATGGCATCACGCAAGGCCACGCTACCGGCGGAGCGCCCGTAGCCCAACTTCAGGTCGCGAATATGTTCCAGTCCCGGGAGATCGAGGAGTTCTCCGAGTGTCAAATCCTGCGATGTACTCTCTGCAAGATTCAGCGGGCGATTGACGTCGAGCAGCGAAATGATCTCATTCCGTGGAAACCGACCGCTCCACGCTGACGTTTCCTTTGTGCTGGACATGCCTTCAATACTCCCGTTGCGATCCCTTTCAACATTCATTGAGCGTCTGCCTTGCGTTTGGTGTGAAAACTGCACCGAGCGATCCGCCGCGAGCAACAGCAAGTCTCCAGCTCATCTCTAACGAGGACGAGTTACACGCCATCGTCTTACTGGGACTGTGCCCGTTGGTCATGCGGCCTGAGCGCAACGCATGCATCGTATCGCCGCAGCGTGGTTCGTAACAGTCACAATTTTCATCGGAATCGACCATCACAATTCTCGCCGCTCGTCCCCCAACCCGCTTGCATATTGTCCAAATGAGAACTCGACGCGACGCATTACCAGTCGTTGTGACGCGCTCAACTCAAATTCTCTGAAAATGAGACCACGGGAACCCAGCTTACCCGCATCCGGCTACAGTCAGCTCAGCGTATAAAACCTATGGTCAGTCATCATACTCATTGGCTCTCGATGCGCACCTCCTAACAATTGTGATGATCGAATCTACGAAAACTGTGACTGTTATGGTCAACTCATCAGCGTTACGATGCGTGCTTGACAGGTTCGCGGGATCGACGCACGAACCACCGCGACACGCTTTTCTTTGCCTCTGCGCATATTGCACGACGTGCAGGTCGGTTTCGCTGCGTCGCAGGTACGTAGGTGCGTAGTCTCATCACGCACATTGCATTTCCTACCAAGTCATCGTTCGCAACCGGAGTCACGAAAGTGGTGCGTCATCACGGTGCGGACCTCGACAACTGATCGATAGAAACTGCCATATTGCCAATCTGCTTACCATCAATTCGGGTTATCGATTGGCGCTTTTTGACAAACGTGCACGGACACAGAAAGAACCTCAATGAAACTTGTTCGATTCGGTCAACCTGGTGACGAACGCCCAGGCATCCTTGATTCTTCCGGCACGCTCCGCGACGCAGGCAGCTTGGTCAGTGATTGGTCGGGAGATGATCTGATGATTGCAAACCTCAATCAACTATCGAGTCGAGATCTTTCAAAACTTCCTGAGGTGGGCGCGGGTTCGCGTCTAGGCTGCCCGATAGCGAGGCCAGGCAAGATCGTATGCGTTGGCTTGAATTATGCCGATCATGCGGTTGAGACGGGATTCGATCTGCCAATCGAGCCGCTGGTATTTTTCAAGTCATCAACTGCACTTACTGGTCCCTCCGACGTCATCAAGATTCCCAAGACCGCTACGGCAGTGGATTGGGAGGTCGAGCTTGCAGTTGTGATCGGCGCGCTTACCCGCAACGTGCGAATCGAAGACGCAGCCACAACTATTGCCGGCTATGCTGTCGCTAATGACGTCACTGAGCGGCGCTGGCAATTTGAACGCGGAGGTCAGTGGAGCAAGGCAAAGAGCGCCGACACCTTCGCTCCACTCGGGCCGTGGCTGGTGACCCCTGACGAGCTCCCAGCTTCACTAGACCTCCGAATCTGGCTGCAAAAGAACGGGGAGCTTAGGCAGGATAGTCGTACTAGCAAGTTAGTCTTCTCTGTGAATAAGATCATCGCGCATCTAAGCGAATTCATGACTTTACTGCCAGGCGATCTCATTTTGACTGGTACTCCGCATGGAGTCGCTTTCAATAAGGCGAACCCCGACTATTTGACCGATGGTGACGTGTTGACCTGCGGGATCGAGGGTCTCGGCGAACAGCATTGTTCGGTTCAGGCAGCCCAAATCGTTGAATGATACGGCAGATGATTCGAGTCATACTGCCGCCTCGTAATTCAAATAGCGAACGGCTAATAGTTTGAGTAGCGACACCGCGAAGCGATTTGGAATGTGGCGTGACCAAGTTCCGTCTCAATGACCGATCTGAATTCGCTTCGCTCCCTAGAGTGGTGGCATTTTTTCAAGTAATGCGGCGGAGGCTGTCGGTAGTGAATAATCATGCATCGATTCTTGGGTCATCGTTTGATTCCATCCCGGTGACAAATCCGTTTGACGGCGCTGAAGTAGGAAGGGTTTCGAATATTCCTCCAGAAGCTGCTCAGGCACTCATCGATACTGCGAAAGATGGCGCGCAAATCTGCCGAAAACTTTCTCGCTACGAACGAGCGCGAATTCTTGAAACATGCGCGCTAGCTATCGAGCGTGACCGCGACGCATTCGCCGATCTCATCGTGGCCGAAGCCGGGAAAACCATGAGACAGGCAAAGAAAGAAGTCTCGCGTTGCGTGAATACGCTCAAACTGTCAGCGGACGAGGCCCGCCGAAATGGTGGTGAAGTCATTCCATTTGACGCCTATGCGGGATCGGAAAACCGGCAAGGATGGTTTACGCGAGAACCCCTCGGAATCATCGTCGCCATCACACCTTATAACGACCCATTGAATCTCGTTGCGCATAAGCTTGGTCCGGCAATCGCCGGTGGGAACTCAGTTATCCTCAAGCCATCAGAACTGACGCCTCTTTCCGCGATAAAACTCGTCGACTATCTTTTGATGGCCGGCTTGCCTACAGAGGTCGTAACGTTAGCTACGGGCAGCGGTGCCCTTGGGCAGGCACTCGTCTCATCCCGAGACGTGAGAATGGTATCTTTCACCGGCGGCTTCGTAACCGGGGAGAAAATCGCCAAAGCTGCAGGGCTCAAGAAACTTGCAATGGATTTGGGTGGGAACGCCCCGGTCATCGTATTGAACGACTGCGAGCTAGATGAAGCGGTAGAGTCGTGTGTTTCAGGTGCCTTTTGGGCTGCGGGGCAAAACTGTATCGGTGCGCAGCGGATTTTGATTCAATCTTCTATTTTTGAGTCTTTCAAGGACCGATTTGTCAAACTTGCTCGCTCCTTGAAAGTAGGAAATCCCGCCCTTGCAGATACCGATGTCGGGCCAATGATCAATGCACAGTCAGCAGCGCGGACTAAAGGAATAGTCGACGATGCCATTAAACGTGGCGCCAAACTCCTATGCGGTAACACGCTGGAAGCCTCCGTATATTCGCCGACTGTTCTCGAAGATGTCAGCTTCGATTGCGATCTCTGGAAATACGAGATATTCAGCCCGGTTGTCATTCTTCAGAAAATTGAGACTATCGACGAAGCGTTAGAGCTTTCAAATTCCCCTGAATACAGTCTCCACGCCGGCATATTCACGAATGACCTGCGCGCCGCCCTCAAGGCGGCCGATCAGCTTGAAGCCGGAGGCGTCATGATCAATGACTCGTCGGATTACAGGTTCGATGCGATGCCATTCGGTGGATTCAAGTACGGCAGCCTCGGGCGTGAAGGCGTTCGATTTGCATACGAGGAAATGACTCAAACAAAGGTCGTCTGCATTCGAAGGTTAGATCACTAGCAAGGCATGCAACAGTCTTGGTCAGTTCATCGTCCACGCGGGGCGCGGATTGCAGTAGCGCCCCATCAAACGGACTCCAGATCTCGGCACTGTCACGTCCGACCTCGCGAATAGTTTTACAGGTTCGCCTCCGCACAACCGGCATACGCCATGCTGCTCGGCGATTTTACGATCTACAGGCCCACCGGAACAGTCACAATTTTCGGAATATTCGACCAGCACAGTTCCCCTTGGCAATCGGTTAATGTGGATCGATAATCGATGCAGTTCATCAAGATGAAAAATTGTTGCCGTGCACGCATCTACCCCGTTTCGTTACGAGCAGCTGGCTTCGCTCATCGTCGGCATGATCGATAACGGCGCGCTTGCGCCAGGCGCTCGCCTGCCCTCCGTACGCGCCGTCAGTGAACAACACCAGATTAGTATCTCCACAGCGCTACAAGCATACCGGCTCCTCGAAGACAGAGGCGTCCTCGTCGCACGCCCTCAATCCGGCTTTTACGTGGCGACGACCCGACGAAAAGCGTTAGGCTTGCCGTCGACGTCGCGCCCGGCAGCCAAGCCTTCCTCCGTGTCCATTAGTGGGGTCGTAACGTCCCTGCTTGAACACGCATCAAACCCCGCACTAGTACCACTTGGTTGCGCCTTCCCGGACGCAGAACTGCTGCAGTCGAAGCGCCTCGACATGGCTTTAGCTCGCGCCGCCCGGCATAACGGCGTGCGCCATAATGTATACAGCTCTCCAAATGGCGACATGCGGTTGCGACGCGAGATCGCAAAGCGAGCAATGCGCGTTGGTCACACGTTGTCACCGGATGACGTTATCGTTACAGCTGGCTGTACTGAAGCGCTCACTCTAGCGTTGACGGTTGTTGCCAACCGTGGGGACACGATTGCGATCGAATCGCCCACCTACTTTGGCCTTCTTCATACTATCGAGATGCTTGGGTTGAAGGCCTTTGAGCTTCCAACACACCCGACCCGTGGAATTGATGTTGGCGCACTTGCCCGACTGCTTGAATCAGAACCAGTCGCCGCTTGCGTATTGTCATCGAACTTCAATAACCCACTCGGTTCGGCGATTGCAGAGCCCGACAAGCTCGAGTTGCTCGCGGTCCTGAATCAACATAGCGTGCCGCTCATCGAGGACGACGTTTATGGCGATATTTACTTTGGTCGCGAACGCCCGAAGCCGTTTATCGCGCTCGACAAAGGTGGCAACACTATCTATTGCAGCTCGTTCTCCAAAACCCTCGCACCCGGCTACCGGATCGGCTGGCTCGCTGCCGGCACCTATGTTCAACAATTAATAGAGCGAAAGCTTGCATTCAGCCTGTGCAGTCCCGTTCTGCCACAAGTCGCCCTCGCCGACTTCCTGGAAAGCGGTGCGTACGAGGTGCATTTGCGCGCGATTCGTCGAATATTTGAAGAAAATTTGGCGCGCATGACGCGTGTCATTGAGGAAAGCTTCCCATCCGAGACGAAAGTTAGTCAGCCCACTGGAGGATATGTTCTCTGGCTTGAAATGCCGAGAAGATTTGATTCACGTGCGCTATTTAACGAGGCACTTGAAAAGGGTATCTGTTTCGCACCAGGCTTTGCCTTTTCGGCGAGTGGGCGCTTTCGCAATTGCTTGCGCCTTAGCGCAGGACATGCATGGAGCGAAAAGATCGCAGATGGCGTTCGGCGTTTGGGCCAACTCGCACACGACCAGCTCGCACGCTCATCCACCCAATAGCGAACCGACCACGTTTACATCCAGCTCTCGCAATCACCGCGTAGCTTCCAACGATAGATGTGACGTCAGGTCAGCCGGGAAGTCGTTACGCGCAACGAACTCGAGAAATTGGCAGAACAGGCAATCGACGAGTTGCGTGTCGACATCGAGATGAATTTTATGGCGTGTGCTCGCCTTAGTCGATCCTACAGCGACCCTTCCGAAAAATATCGACTTTCGCTGATTACTTTCACCAACGCGGACAGCGCCGAAGAATATGTTCTACCCCGGCGGACTAGAACCTGCGCGCAAGCCGACTGAAGAACCGCGTTCGAGCTCGATAGCGCGAAAAGGTCCCCCTGATCCAGTTCTTGTTGAAGCGATATCTTCGGGAGAAAGGTAACAGCATTATTCGCCGCGGTAATTGCTTTGAGCGCTCTTACCGAATTCACCACGAATCGTGGCTCCATCTCTACTCGCTCCACGAACGCCGCACTATCCGCAAGCGATCTCAAACCGCTACCGACAGGTGCCAGAACGAGAGGGTACTTGGCAAAATCGGCCAGCGAAAGCGGTGACCGACAATTACTAAGTGCGTGCCTCGGACTGACGATAGCGAAGATTGGATGAGGACAATCGGCGAGGATTCTCACGCGATTGTCGCGCTGCGCGTGTAGCGTGACGCCCAAATGTGCCTCATCTGTCGCCACCATGCGGACCACCTCTGATGCAGTCTGCAAAATGATGTTGATCACAACATCCGGATAGCTCGCCGAGAATGGGCTTAAAACTCGTTCGATAAACTCATCGAGGAATCCCTCACTTATCGCGATACGGAGTTCTCCTCGGCGCAGTCCAGATAGATCATTTAGCTTCTCTCGCAGGTTATGTTCTAACCCCCAGCGGTCTCGGCAGTGCTCCATAACTACTTCACCTGACGGAGTCGGGAAAACCCCTCGGCCTCGCCGCTCCAAGAGCGTCACGCCCAGTTCGGCTTCAAGCTGCATGATCTGCCTGCTTACCATCGAAGGCTCCAGCAGAAGTTCGTCGGCTGCCGCTCGGATGGACCCGGATTCGACGGCTGTAAGAAAACACTTTAGACGCTTGTCACCCAGAGTCGAGTGCATTCGGATTCCCCCGTGCGAGCGTTGCAAAAAATGCAGCGCTGATGATCATAAGGCATATTGCTGCGCTCTTTTTGCCTTTCAATACTCAGGTCCTAGGTTCGGCATTTTCAATGCTCGCCTTGATATCTCATTGTGTATGGAAAGGAAGAAATGAGCGAACGAGAAAAGTTTGATTTGCTGATACTCAACGGGACATTGATTGACGGTACCGGCCGATCACGATTCGCGTCTGACATCGGCATTATCGATGGCAAGATTGCCGATATAGGTGATCTATCATCCGCACACTCTCGGCAGTCCATTGATGCGACAGGATTGATTGTCGCGCCCGGATTCATTGATGCGCATACGCACGATGACCAGGCGATCTTCGCGGAACCGAAGATGGTAAGCAAGATCTCGCAGGGCATCACTACGGTTGTAACTGGAAACTGCGGGATTAGCAGTTCACCGTTGCCCGACAGAGTCCCGTTGCCGGATCCCTTAAACCTTCTCAAACTCCCGCTGACTGAGCGATTCAAAACCTTTGAGGCGTTTCTCAGAGCAATTGACTCACACCCCCCCTCGCTCAACGTCGCCCCGCTCATTGGCCACACGACACTCAGGGTATTTGCGATGTCTGACGTGTCGCGTCCCGCGACTTTAAGCGAGATTTGCAGCATGCGCTCAATGACAAAAGACGCCTTGGCGGCAGGCGCTATTGGATTATCAAGTGGAATCTTCTACCCTCCTGCCGCAGCGGCGACCAAGGATGAACTGATAGGCATCGGCGCGTCGCTACGCGAATACGACGGCGTCTTCGCGATGCACCTACGCGACGAAAGCGATCATATTGTTGAGGCCATCGAGGAAGCATTTGAAATCGGTCGAGCGCTGGGCATTCAGATTGTCTTGTCTCATCATAAGTTGATGCGAGAACGTAACTTCGGGAAGTCGCGCGTCACTGTACCCATGATCCAAAACGCTATGCGATGTCAATGCATCTCGTTGGATTGCTACCCTTATACCGCAGGGTCCTCGATGATACGTGACGACGACTTCGTTAACGAAGGTCACATCGTCATCGTCTCGAGCGAATCCCATCCCGAGTGCACAGGCAGATCGCTGGAAGACATTGCTCGAGAGTTCGGTATGAATCGCCGGGAGGCCGCGCGCCAACTCCAACCGGGCACAGCCACCTACCATTTCATGTGTGAGGAGGATGTGCGGGAGATCTTACAATTCGAACACACAATGATCGGCTCTGACGGCCTACAGGTAGGTGAGCGGCCTCATCCTCGTCTCTGGGGTACGTTCCCGCGAGTGCTCGGCCACTACGTTCGAGAGGTCGGCTTATTTTCGCTCGAAGAAGCAGTCAGAAAGATGACTAGCCTCCCCGCGCGAAACTTCGGATTAAAGAACCGCGGAACTCTTTCCCACGGCTATTACGCCGATATCTCAATCTTCGACCCCGACAGTATTCGGGATCAAGCGACCTACGAAAACCCTACGGCCCCCTCTTCTGGTGTAGTTGCAGTGATCGTCAACGGCGCTCCGACTTACATCGCAGGCCAACACACGGGCTTGCTAAATGGTTCACTCGCTGGACGCTAAAGCTTCATCGAAGCGTGTACGAAATCTTCGCCCTCGGATGACTGGCTCAAGCCCCATCGCCGGCGACTCGTTTCTCACCACGCACCCGTTCCAGTTCAAGAACTGCATCTTCGAGAAAACATGGCAACCTATCCCCAAGAGTCAACAGTTGAAGAACGTGCCTACCGTAAAGCGTTCTATCGAATCATCCCCTTTCTCTTCATATGCTATGTATTCGCCTACATGGATCGCATCAACATCGGCTTCGCAAAACTCCAGATGTCTCAGACATTGGGGTTGAGTGACGCTGCCTTCGGTCTAGCAGCAGGGATTTTCTTCATAGGCTATGTTCCATTTGAAGTTCCCAGTAACCTCCTGTTGGCGCGGGTCGGCGCGCGTCGAACATTTGGTCGTATTCTGGTTCTTTGGGGGCTGGCTACTATCGGAACCGCTTTTGTCCAAGGGGCCGGGACACTGCAAACAATGCGCTTCTTCCTCGGGATATTCGAGGCTGGGCTCGCGCCTGGGATACTGTTCTATCTAACGCTTTGGTTTGGACCGAGGCGACTCGGACGCGTCCTTGCTGTCTTCATGAGCTCTGCCGCACTTGCAGGAATCATCGGATCCCCGCTTTCAACCTTTATCATGACCCGGATGGACGGTTCTGCGGGACTGTTCGGATGGCAATGGATGTTCGTGATCGAAGGAATTCCGCCTGTGTTGCTCGGTCTTGCCGCATATGCGACGCTTGCGGATCGACCAAATGACGCGCATTGGCTTACGAGCGAAGAGAAGAGCGCGATTGTCGGTAGTCTGGATACCGTTGCGAGTCCAACTGTTCATACCACGATCAGTGCATTTCGCGATCCCATCGTATATGCGATGTCCCTATGCTACTTTGGAATTATCTGTGGCTTGTATGCGATCGCTTTCTGGCTTCCAACGGCAATTGCAGCCGCAGGTGCTGGTACGACACAGAGCATCGGCTGGTTTGGGGCAATTCCCTATATTGTCGCAGTAGTTTTTATGTACTCGTTGGGCCGGTTATCGGATACCTATGGAGAGCGAATCTACGTTAGCGCTGTTCCCGCCATGCTCGCCGCTGCATTTCTAGCACTCAGCGTCTGGTCGCACGGAAATTTCACTCTGTCCATGATTCTGATTTCGCTTGCGACCGGCTGTATCTATGGATCGTACGGCGTTTTTTGGACTATTCCCTCGGAATACTTTGGCTCCAAAGCGGCGCCGGGCGGACTCGCGTTGATAAACACGATAGGTTTGCTCGGCGGTTTTGCGAGCCCGGCGTGTATCGGATGGGTAAAGAGCCGAACCCACTCCCTTGACGCCCCCCTTCTGTTACTTGCCGGCGTCATCCTTCTATCTTCATTCGGGTTGCTCGCGCTTCGGATCCGTCTGCGTAAGAGTGAAGCGTTCCATCAGACGACCGTCAGACTGGAGAGTCAATAGCTTGATCATCGTTGGCTGCCGCATCGACTTCTCCCCGGGGTGCAGTTCTCGCATCCCGCACATGCCCGGTGAACGAAACTGAAGAAAGTCAGCTCGCCTGAAGTCGACGTCAAAGCGAATGCTTGGGCGTTCGGAGGCGTTTGAGTAACAGTTTCAGAAAATTTTGTGCCGCTGCGGGTAACTGACGCCCCCGTGAAGTGATGACGTCAATAGTTGCTGACTCAGAATCATGCCCGTCGAGCGGTATTGCGCGCAACCATCCGTGAGATACTTCATGCACTAGCGTAAGCGGTGGCATGAAGCTCACGACATCGGATTGTCGACAAAGATTCTTGATGACCTGCAATGAATTCGCTTCGATCGCAGCGCGAAGCTGGATATTCGCACGCTCGGCCGCCTTATCGATCAGATAGCGGATGCCGAAAGTGCGTGTTGGAAGCGCAATTCTCGCTTCGGCAAGCTCGGACATCGACACGGAGCTACGTTTCGCCAAAGGATGTTCCGGGCGACAGATCATTTGCAGTGGCTGGACTGAGCGTCCGTGAAGGTTGATATCGTCCCGATTTAACACGTTAAATGCCATACCAATATCGGCACTATGATTAACGAGTGCTTCGACGATCTGCGCCGTTCCGCAAACATCCAGGTGAACGGATATCCCTGGATATTCCTGCGAAAATTCGGTGATAAGATCGGGGATGAAGCTTTGTACGGCCGCCTCGACCAACGCGATCCGGACCAAACCGTGCCGTAGTGAACTCAAATCGTCCATCGCGACGTACAGCTCCTCAACCTGCCGAGTGTTCGCGCTTACGTAATCAAGAAGTAGTTGACCCGCCGCAGTCAGCACAGCACCCCTCGGTGAGCGGTCGAAAAGCGCCGCACCCAGCTCTTTTTCCAGGTTACTGATCTGCTTACTAATCGCGCTAGGAGCGACAAAGAACGTCTCCGATGCCTGTCTTAACGAACCGGTGCGTGCGACTTCGGCAAAATATTTCAACGACTGAGGCTGAATCAGCATGGCAGATAGTGGTTTACTAGGTGGATTCGAGTCAGCCCTTCGAATCACCGAACTTCTGTGGCTCGGATTGCCTATCCGTCTTCTCCACTAAGTCCGTTCACACTATCTAGACGGGTAAGGAGATGAACTGCGGGGAGACTCATCAAGCAGGGGCGACCGCCAGTTCCATTATAAAGCGTGTCAACACTGCCTGATTCACAGGGAAAGCGCACCAGGTCCCGATTGATCGCACTCGATCTAACCATGCCACGCGGCGGCCGCTCGAACAGTCATTCGATATCCACCTCAGGTATCACCGCGCCCTGCGTCGATTGCATGCTCCAACTCTCGAAATCCAGCTATCAGATCCATCGCCGCGCCGCGATATGCTTGATCTCGAATTGCCTTATTTCTTCTGAATGTTGTAGCGTGGCGCTCACTTCGTCGACGCCATTGATGAAGTTTTGACGCACGACGTCATCAATTTCGAATAAGAGCTGTTCTTCACCTATCTTGACAGTTCGTTCAATCAGATCAATTTCAATACTCGAGCCAGGATTGGATGTTGTGAGTGCGTGAAGCTGCTTGATGCAGGATTCATTCAGCACGATTGGCAACAGCCCGATTTTGCAACAATTGCTGTAGAAAATATCGGCGTAACTCTCCGCGATTAGCACCTTGAATCCGAACTCCTGAAGAGCCCAAGGCGCGTGCTCACGTGAGCTTCCACAGCCAAAATTTTTTCCCGCCACGAGGATTGTTGGATCTACGCACGTGGGGCTATTTAGAATGAAATCTGGATCCGGGATGCGCTCTGCAACCGGCTTCCCCAAATAGCCCTCATCCCGATAGCGCCACGCATCGAATACATGAGGTCCTAATCCGACACGCGAGATCGATTTCATGAACTGCTTGGGGATAATCGCGTCCGTGTCGATATTGTCCCGGTTCAATGATACTGGTTGCCCAATGTGGCTTTTAAACGGTGTCATACTTCCCTCACAGACTCTTACGGCTGTCGGATCGAGCGCACGTCGACGAAATGTCCCGCTATTGCCGCAGCTGCAGCCATGGCGGGACTTACGAGGTGCGTTCTTCCTCCGGCCCCTTGACGCCCCTCAAAATTTCGATTTGACGTTGAGGCTGCACGCTCCCCGGACTCGAGGCGATCCGCGTTCATTGCGTGGCACATAGAACAACCTGAATCGCGCCCTTCGAATCCGGCGTCAAGAAATACCTTGTCCAAACCCTCCTGCTCGGCCTCACGCTTTACCGCGGCCGAACCCGGTACCGCCAAAGCCTGTCGGATATTGGAAGCGATCCTTCCACCCATCTGCCGTAAAACGCTTGCCGCAACACGCAAGTCTTCGAGTCTTCCGTTGGTGCAAGATCCAATGAATATCACGGTGGGCTTCCAGCCGGTAACCATACGCATTAGCGCCCGGCGCCATACCGGCAGGGCGCTGCCCGCTTTCAATCGAGCGGCGCCGCGCGTTGTGACGGCGCAACGTATTGACGTCGCCCTACGGACTCACGATGAGTCGCTAAAAGTCGTTAGTTTTGCGAACGGCCGTTGTCCGACAGGGTGGGATGTTGCGCTTCCCATAGCCGACGGGTTTTCGCCAATTCGTCAGCAAGTAATTGCTCGTCCGGAAGTACGGTGTGATATTCCGCGGCGAGTACCTTGTTTGGCAGGCCGTCAAGTGCATATCGTGCAATTGCTGCGTTGGTTCTCGCACAAAGAATCAGGCCGACAGGCGGATTCTCGTCTGGCAAGGTCCAATGTTCCTTCGCGTAGTTGCAGTACATATGCATCTGGCCCACGTCCGCATGGCTCAACTCGGTCAGCTTGAGATCAATGATCACCAGACATCGCAGTCGCCTGTGAAAAAAGAGCAGATCCACACGAAACCAACTATCGCCGATGCGCAGCCTACGCTGGCGTCCGACGAATGCAAAGTCGCCGCCCAGCTCGAGCAGGAAGTCTTCCAGCCGATGGATTAACGCTTCTTCAAGGTCGCTTTCGGAATACTCATCCTTCAGGTCCAGGAACTCAAGGACATACGGATCCTTGATTGCTTCTTCGGGCGTCACGGCGTCGCCAGGTTTAGCGACTGCGCCTTTTTCGAGCATCGCGCGCTTATCTTTGGACAGCAACGTGCGCGTGTAGAACTGGCTGCCAAGCTGGCGTTCCAGCTGTCGCACGCTCCAGCCGCCGCGCAACGCTTCTGCTTCATAGAACGATCGCTCTTCGGGCGACCGCGTCCGTCGCATCAGCCGCACGTAGTGCGTCCACGACAGCGGAAAACGCTGGGCCAACTGCTGAAGCGACAATTTCCGAACCGGCGATTCGGATTTAGCCCTCGACGTCTGCGTCGTCGAATTCCGAATCACTGATTCGGAAATCTCACCCGGCGGATAGCTCTGGTAGAACAGACGCATCAATTCCAGATTGTCTGCGCCGAAGCCCCTGCCAAACTGCCTCGTCAGGTCCGCAGACAGTCGCTGTAGAAGTGCCTGTCCATATGCAGCACGCCCTTGCCCACCCTGCTCTGTTTCGACGATCCGACGACCGACCAGCCAGTACGTCGCCGTCATCAGCGCATTAATGCTCCGCGCCGCTGTCTGGCGCCCCTCCTCCAGCAACACGACCACATCAGCGAGTGTGTCGCTGTAGGCGCCTTCGGGCAGTATCACGTCAGTCATTGCTTCCTTTTTCAAGAGTCTCTCCGAAAAGAGGATACCCGACGGGGACGCCTCGAACGGCCTCCGCGTGCCTTGGCAAACTCCACCTGTTGATGCGGCGGGTTGATCCATCCTCTACTGTGACGCGCGAGGGAGCGCAGCGACAGGAACACATCGACCTGATGGGCGCTCCTACATCGATCCAGGCCAAACAGGCTACCTCCGGCGGTACTGGCCGCCCCCCAAACACCTCTCACGCAATGGAGCTTGCTAAACGCCCCAGATACTGTATATATTAACAGCACTGTATCAATATACAGTCCCCGCGGAGGCAAACATGGAGCACCTGGTCAGGGTCTACAACGAGAAGGACCGCCGGACGCTCGAATGGCTGCGGCAACATGTCGGCGATGCGGCCATTGCCGCTGCGGCCGAACGTTGCAACCAATTGACAAAGCCATATCTTTCCGCGGTCTGCGGGCTGTTGGGGGTCAGAATTCCGACATTTCCGGAAGCGCACCCGTGTACGCCGAGCCCAATAGCCGAACAGTCGATGGCTATCATCCGATAGCATCCTCGCCGTCCGGGCAACCACGACTGTTTCAAGATACAACGCCACACGGTAACAATCGATGCCGTGGTCCTTACATTTCACCACGATCTCCGAATGGCAGAGCGCACGTCGGAACAACATCGGCGCTCGACCTCCGGAAGCGGTGCAAACCGATTCTTCGGTAGCTTTCGTGCAACCGGGGAGTTCATTCAGGGTCCGTGCTCGACACTCCCGTACTTTGAGTTGACCGCGCTTTTCTGACCGCTGGGAACTGAACGACATTGATTCAGGAAGTCTCCGCGCGCGCTGGACGTGCCGCTCAGATCAAAATGGCCGTGATGGTAGCGCGCAATCGAAAAATAGTTCGCTTCGTACTGGCTGCATTCGCGGCCGCCACTGCCGCCCTGCATCAGTCCGGCAAGACAGAGCACCGCGCCGCATGCGTCTTCGTTGTCGCCATCCCCGTGCGCCGACATCATGGCCACCATGCCAGGGGTCATGACAGTGCAGGCTAGCACTATCGCCCTCACCTGTGGTTTCATTCCTTCCTCTCTATATCCCGAAGTGATGCAGTACCGTGACAGCGCCAATGACGAGCATCGCTGTCCCGATCGCAGTGCATACGGACCAGATCACCAGCTCCGTGCGACCGACTCTACCGGCACGCGGTCGCTCCTCGCGCAACACATCGCGAAGCAGTTCGCGGCTGCGCCCGTTGGCTTCGTCGTAATGCCGTAGCGATATCTCACCGAGCAGCTGGTCGCGCGCCTCGTCGAAACTGGTCGCTTTCGCCAGCACGTCAGCCGTCGATCCGGAAAACTCCCTGAGGAACTGCTCGTAGCGCGCGGTGAATCGCAGCAACGTGAGCTCGCCGTCGTCCTTGAACTGCTTGCCGCTCGCCTCAAGCAATTCGGAAAGCTGCTTCACGTCGCGGCGTAGCAGCGACAGCTCGCCCAGCACCGCACCGATCAGCTCCTCACGGATCGCGTCTTCAGCGGCGCCCATCAGTTCACCAGCAGGCGAAACGCATCGTCATGTTCGCGCGCCACGCGTGTCGCCAGCCGTTTGATCGCGACCATCTGGCGTATCCGGGCGCGTTCGGGTTCCGGCGTATCGTCCTCGAGCGCCTGAGCGTTCCACGCTACATAATCAACAGGATCCGCATTGACCTCGCTGATCGTCTTGCCGATGGATTTGATCTTTTCGTAGATCGGGTTTTCATACACAACAGCAGACGGGTCGATCACGAATGCGCGCGTCTTGCGGTGCTGCTCGAACAGGCGGCTGAATACCCTGATCACGTCGGATCTGCTATCCACGAAATTGAAAAGCAGGCGAACCCGGGCCGGGTCGATGCCGAGCTCGTCGAGCTGATTGAGCGTCGCGATCGTGTCGAGTTGCTGTTTCAGGGCGGGCACCGTCGGTACGACAAACCGGTCAAAGTCTTCGTGTGAACCTTCGTAACGCCTCATCAGCGAAACAAAATCTTCTACATTCGACGCTCCGACGTCCACGACGACGTTCTTCAGGGACATCATCTTTTGCTGCAACTCATCGAATTCTCTCCCGCGTAGTGCGGGGGTCTCGCTTCCATCCGCGTTGATGGATTCGATTGCGATCACGTTCGCCCCTTCCAGCCGCGGCGCTAGCAGGTGATGGGCCACAGTACTTTTGCCAACATTGCCCGAGAAATTGATCACGGCGATTTTCATGGCGTGTCGCTCCAGTGAATGATTGATAGCAGTGGCCGCAACCTGCACGGAGCCACTGGCCGGCTTAGCTTTCGCGCTACGGGTCGATCTCGAGCGTCGGCGCACCATGTCCAGCCTCTGTCGCGTGTTCCTGCCGGTCTTCCGTGCCCTGCTCGTGCGGCGCCAGACTCGTGTTGGCGCGCTCGCGCTCAATCTGTTCGCGCATGGCGTCAATCGTCGCTTCGCTCACCTGCGGCATCGGGACATCGAGCGGCCGGTTACCCGCGCGCGCCTCGGCCACGGCGCTTTCGAACTCCCCCCGCAGCCGCTCCTGCTGCTCTTCGGGCAGTCCCCTGATTTCGTCTTCAAGCACCTCGCGCGCAGCCTGCTCCTTGATCCGCTCACGCGCGGCGGCAAGCGTAGCCTGCTGCGCCTTCGTGTATTGCCACTCACCATTCAGGAAGCGTTCACGCGCCTCGTCGATGCGTCGGCGCTCGTCGACCTCGCGACGCGCGGCGTCGATCCGCTCCCGCTGCTCAGGCGTCAGCAGCTGTGACAGATCGGGAGACGACGCACGCCACGCGTTGCGACGACTCTCGACCTCGTTGGGTGCGAGCTCCCGTCCGTACTCATCGAATTGCCGCTGTTTGACGGTCACGACCTTGCTGCCGCCCCTTTCGAGTTCGATAAGCTCGCCTGGCTGCACGCCGCTCTCGCCAATCGCACGCTCGAGGTCCAGCCCCCATACGGTGCGATCACCGGACTCTGTGCGCACCGTCGCGTAGTAGCTCCCGTTCTCTTTCGGATCGTGATGAAAGCGCGCAGCGCCGTGTTCAACCAGGATCCCCGCCGTGACGGCAGGCGGCTTCTGCGTGCCAGTGCCGGCCTTCTGGCGTGCACGCTTACCGGTATCTGTCCGACGCGGCGACGCACCCTCGGCATCCAGAGGCAGTTGCGCCTGTTTTGAATCTCCGGACGCGGCGTTCGCGTCAGAAGAAGCGGAGGACGGGCTGACTGCCGGCCCAGGCTTTGGCGAAGGTGGTTTTCGCCCGCGCCGGCCTCCACCTGACGATGCACCGCCGGGATCGGACGGATCCTTGCCGGGCGCATTCGCAGTCGCCGACGTTCGGCTCCCACTGGCCTCTTCCCGTTCTCTCCCCGTCCCTGGCGTCGATTCCATCATGTTCGTGCGGGCAGGATCATCCGTTGTCGAGCGCTCGCCCGCAGCAACGCGCATGGCCTCGCGCGCGGCCTGCAGGGTCGCGCGATCCTGTGCATCGGGTTTGAACCCGCGCGAGGACATCCCTGCCAGTTCGGCCGCGATCCACGCCTGCCGGCGGAATTCCTCGCTCCCCTTCAGCTGTAGCTCGCCCCAGTGCTTCGCCAGGGCGATCGCGACCATGTGTTCAATTACGCCGCGGTCCTCGCTGGCCGTGGCAAGTGAGCGCCCCTTGTCCTCAAAGTGCACTGCCTCGCTTTTGCGATCCAGATATTTCCCTTCAAAGGCTACGTACCGGTCGCTGACTGACTTCGGTATCTCGTAGCCGCTCCTCTCAAAGATTGGCGTTGGACGGATTGCGTTGCCCCGCTCTTTCGCGCTGATCACCCTGCCGATGCCGGTCGCCGGCTGGACGCCGTCGTCTTCCGGTGTGCCCGGTCCAGCCCGACGCTCGTACTTCTTCCGGTCCGCGTCACGGATCTTCTTCATCCGTGCCTGCGTCGCTTCATCAAGCGTCGATTCTCTGCTGCCGGGCACGTCGCGGGCGTTGGCCTCATTGGCCGGCGGCGTCGCGCGGGCGCGGATGGACGACGCATCATCCGCATTGGCGGCCTCAACCTCGCGGTAGTTGAGCTGATCGGCCGGGAATTCAATCTCGTTCATGATGCGGCTCCTTCAGGGATAGACGGGGAAGCTGCGTTGCCCTCGCCCGCGGTGTCGGGCGATGCCTCGGGTAGCACCTCACGCAGATAGGGCATCAGCTGGAATAGCGATGCGCGAATACTGGAACGGTTGGCGAAGTGGGCGGCACCGAGTACGCCGATCTCGTGTTCGCGGACGTCCCGCACTGCACTCGCCTCGGAGGTCGTCATCGTGCCCTGCGCGCGACGCGCGGCATTCTGTTGGTGCCACCACTGCTCGACATCGATCTGTGGCACGGGCGCACACAGTTCACGTGCGACGAACGCGGCGTGCTTCATCTGCTCTTCGTCCGGCAACGTCGGCGCAAAGCCGAACCACGCGCGACGGCGGTTGGTCTTTTCCAGCTTTGCCATCACGCCTTGCAGATAGGGGCTTTGCTGCACCAGACGGTCGACGAGCTCCGGATCCTCGTAGAAATACGCCTTGTCGCACAGGATGGGTTCGCAGCCATCCATCGTGATGATCTGTTTGCGGCTCGATAATGCGCGCAACTCCTGCGGCATCATCAGCGCGCGGCCGTGCTCGGTCTCATTCGTGCTGGTCGACGCGTTGCGGCCCCGGCTGCGGCTGCGCGAGCGCGACAGATGCGTGAAGGTCCCCAGCAGCTTTGAATATTCTTCGGAATCCTTGAGCGTGCGCGGCGCGAAGAGACTGCGCATCTTGCAGTTGATGGCGAGCGTTTCCGCACCGTGCCGCCCGTACAGTTTTGGATCTTCAAGCTGGGACATGCCGTGAAAGATCAGCATCAGTCGCAGGTTGAAGCCCGCGATGAAGGCGTTGGCGGTGTCGATAATGTCGATCTTGCCCGGCGCGGCAAACTCGTCCAGCATCAGCGCGCACTGGTATTTCAGGTCCGGATTTTCTGCGGGCTGCTCGCGGGTATTCAGATCGATTAACTGCGAGAAGAAGAGGTTGATGAGCAACGCGCCCGCTTTCAGGTCACCAGGCTTGATGCCCACGTAGATCGACATGGGCTTCCTGCGCACATCACCCAGATCGAAGTCCGAGCGACTGGTCGCCGCGTCGACAATCGGATTGCTGAACACGTTTAGTGGCGCCGTCATCGTGGACACGATATTGGCGAACGCTTCCCGCGACTGCGACAGAAACCGGTTGAGCGCATCGAGACACTCGAAGCTCAGCGATGGCAGTGTGTCTGTCGCATGCGAGCGCGTGCTGACGATGGAAGCGATGTGTTCGCGCACCGCCCTGCCCTTGCCCGAAGCCTGTCGCAATACTTCGCCGAACGTGCAGGGTAAAAGGGGCGTTTCGAGCAGGTACAGCACGATGCCTGTGAACAGATTGCGCGCATTGTCGTTCCAGTATTTCAGCCGCGCATCCACGTTCGACGGATACAGGTGTTCCCCAACCGTCAGCACGTCGCCGACCCGCGTATAGGGCGACCGGCGCTGGATAAATTCGAGCGGGTTGTAAGCATGCGAACGGCCGTTCTCCGAGAATGGCGACCAGAGGTACGTTGCCTGGCCGCATTTGCGCCGATAGCCGGACGTATATAGATAGTTCTCTTCCTTGATGTCCTCGACGACGACCGAATCCGGATAGGTGAGAAGATTCGGGATCACCATCGAAACGCCCTTGCCCGAGCGCGTCCCCGCCGCGAGCATCAGAAAATCCTGGCCGCGGTACTTCAGGTACTCGCCCTTGTATTTGCCGACAATGAACGGTGGATACATGTGGGACATGTTCACTCCTGAGGCGGAATACGGCGAAACGTCAGGACGCGTATCGTCATCGTCACTTCTCCAGCAGGCCGGCTTTCACGATGTCGCGGCGCGTGGCAAAGCGCGCGTTGCCGAACTGCGCAATGCGTCCGCGCGATCTGAGAAGCGCCATCGCGATCACCACGGCGGGCAGGCCACCAATAACGGCCGAGAGCAGCGTGCAGACAGACAACGCACGTTTCACCGCCGGCACATCGCCATACGCCTGCCAGTAGTCGAACAGCGTGAAAACACCCACCGATTCCTGCGGCAGCTTCTGCATGCGGGCGAAGAGCAGGCCACCGAGATACTGGCCGAGGGTCGCGGCCCCGGTGACCAGCACCGCCAGCACAAGACACGGGATCAGGATGCGGAGAGTTTTCGGCATGGCGGATCTCAATGCGACGAAGGAGACGATTGCCCGACCGGCAACTTCGAGAGGATCTGCAAGGCGTCACGCTGTGCGTCGTCGAGTTCAGCATCGGCAAGTGCCTCGCACCCATACACGATCACTGCGCCATATAGCCGTGCAAGGGCGCAGGCCTCGGCACTCGTTGCAAATGCTTCATCGGATGAGGCACGCTGGCGCCAGCCCTCGATCGCTACCTCGATATCGCTGATTGCGAAGTTCATGATCCATCTCCCCTGCGCATGAGCCAGTGCGCCGCGAGGCCTCGCGCCCATGACGCGGCGTAGACAAGGCTCAGCGCGAGCACACCGTACTGGTGTGCGCGCCACGCCATGTCGAACCAGAACGGCTGCGCGGCCAGCCCGAAGATGCAGGCCCAGCGACGCCAGCGTAAGCGGCTGTCCTGCGATAGATAGACCGCGAGCGCACCGCACAGGCCGATGAGGGCCTGCTCGACGGCCTCCACGCCTAGGTTCGCGTTCATGCAATACCTCCGCGTAGTTGCCCACCCGGCAGGTGCACGCTCAACGGTCGCCCGCTCAACAATTGCCATTTCCCGACGGGGTCGTACCAGATCTCAGCCAGCCGCTTGTCCCGCATGAAAAGCACGAGGTCCATCGTCATGCGAACCTGGTCCAGGATGAACTCCCATGCGAGCGTCTGCCCGACGGCGCTCTGCTTGATGAGCGTCGCCGCACGCGAAGCGGCCGAGCGTGCATCGTTGCAGTGAATCGTGGTGATGCCGCCCGGCGTCCCCGTATTCAGCAGCGTCAGGTAGTCCCACGTCTCGTCGCCCCGGAGCTCGGCAAGCAGCACGCGATCGAATTTCATGCGCAGCGTCGAGCGCACGATTTCCTTCGCAGACAGCGTGTCGCTGAAAAACATATGCACGCGGTTCGGATGATTCGGCAGCGACAGCTCCGGGGTGTCCTCGATCGTGCCGATTCGCTCAGTGGACGGCACGAGGTCGGACAGCGCCTTGTTCAGCGTCGTCTTGCCGGAGCCGGTACCGCCGGCGAGAACGATGTTCAGCCGGTTGGCCACGGCAAGCTCGAGCATGCCGGCGACGTCGCGCTGCGACTTTGCGTCCATCATCTCGACCTCGAACGGCTGCAGGTCCACGCCGTCCGGAACGGACTGATGCGGAGACACGTCGCGAAAACCGTCGAACCAGCCGCTGCGCTCGTACTCGGCGACGGAGAACCGCACATTCGACGGAATGCGGATCGTGATTGAGATCGTGTCCCGCTCGCACGCCGGTTGCATCAGCACGTGTCCGCGCTGGCCTTCTGGCAACACCACCGGGTGAATAGGCTCCTTCGTGGAAAACTTGCCGCCTTTCATGACCGTCAGGGCGTTGGCCAGCTTGAAGCACGCGTCCAGTGTGCAGGCGGGAGCATCGTGCCGTTTCCATGCGCTGGCACCCTGTGTCCAGATCTCGCCTGGGCGGTTGATCGCGACTTCAGTAAGAGTGCCGTCGAAGAAGTTCGCAATGCCCATCTGCTTCAGGAAGTTGCGGGCAACAGTCCCTTTCTCAATGACGTCGATAACAGCTGCACTCATCAGTAGTCCTTTCTTATGGTTCCGTAACAATCGGAAAATACGACACTAGGGGTCTGTCAGTGCACGGCCGGTACGGTAGCCTGTGGCGCGACCTGCACCGATATGCGATTCGGTCGCCCGTCATCCCGTACGCTGCCCGCGAGATCGCGTAGCGTTTGCGCGGGCGTTGTGGACACCACCATCGCCACCATCGACGGCGCTACGGGGCGCGCCATCCACCATGCGGCCACCCCACCGATGGTTGCCGCGAGCACCATTGCCAGACCCAGTCTTTTTTGGACGGTCGTCCACAGGTGCCGTACCTTGCTTGCGGGCGAAAGCGGGAACAGCCGGTTAGTTGCATCTTTCTCTTCGCCACTCGACAGTGGCGCAATGCGCGGTTCCATCAGATCCAGGCCGGGACGCGCACCGACTGCATTCAGAACTGCCCGGCGCAGCACAGTGGACATGTCTTCGAACCTGCAATGATCCAGCGTCATGCATTGCTCGAACGTGTGCCCGTCACCAATGCGACGCAGGGGCAGCACCCCTGAGGGGTCGCACGCCCGGCGCGCATCAACCTGATCGGCAAGCTGCCGCACACGATGACCATCAAACAGGTCGTGCATCGCATTGCGCAGTTTCGTCTTGAACGCATCCCGCTCAATGCCGTGAAGCGGAAAGTTGTCCGGAAAATGGATGTGCAGCAGCTTCGTCATGCCCTCTCTCGTCCTCATCGCTGGTTCGTCTGTTCAATCTCGTTTCCGTCGAGACCGACGTTCTGGTAGACACCGCGCAGATCAACGTCGCGCGCAACAAAGATGTTGATCACCGAGCCCTGGTTCGAATAGGCGGTCGGCGGGATGTTGATGGTGCTGCGCAGCGTCTCGGCGGCCACATCCTGCGTCGCGTTCGAACTGTTCGAAAAGGTGATCGTCTGTCCCGCTCCGATCGCCTTGTTGGCAAGTGCCTGACCGAAGTCTCCGATAAGGCTCACCATCAGTGCGCCCTTGAAGCGCAGCCAGAAGTGTTCGTCGACGTAGGCCGGAATTCCCGCCGCGCCAAGCGGATCAGTCGCTGGCGAATTCAGCGGAATGCGGACGTCGCCATCGTCGATCTCATCCCATATCGCACCGATGACGCCCTGCCCCTGGATCACGGCGTCGCGCTGCTCACCCTTGGCCAGCGCCCCCTTGCGAACGAGCAAGGTGGTGCCGTCGTCCGACCAGACATTCTGTGCGATCGGGCAGCCGATCAGGCCGGGCCGGTCGGTCCGGATCGCCGTGGCCTGTCCGCAGCGGATCATCGTGTTACGGCTGATCAGGTAGTGCCGGTCCGGACGAAACGACGCCTGCATCGGCTGCAGCTTCGAAGGCTGCAGGGACTGGTCGAACGAGGTGCCCTTGCTGTCGCTGCTGCTACCGTTGATCTTGCTTCCACCTGCAGTGCCTTCTGAATTGCCATATGTATTGCCACCGGCGCCCTGCCCGGGTGCACCGCGCAGCGCCGACAGACCCATCGACTTCGCCATGCCCGCGAAGCCGCTGCCGGATCCGGCATCGCTATCACTGCCCGAACCGCCGCGCCCTTCGTCGGACGCAACGGGGTCGCTGCCGTCAGCCCCGTCTGTGCGAGCTGAGCCTGCATCATCGGATCGCGACGCCAGGACACTGCCGCGCAGGCGTCGCTCCGCCGGCGTGAGCGGTCGCGGCTGGCTGCTGGTGGTCATCTGAATGCCGGTAACCCCAGGCTGCGAGGCCGCGCCAGCCGGCGTGGCAAGGTTCGATCGCGCGGCTGATGCGGCAGCCGCCGCCGCTGCCGCATCCGAAGCCTCGCGATCCCGTTCCTGTTCGTCTCGCTTGATGCGCGCCTTCTGTGACTCGAGATCTGCGCCCGTTTCACGGCTCGCCGAATCTTTCGGTTTGTTCAGCGCTGCCTGCTTCGCGTCCTGATGCTGCTGGAAGATGCGCTGCAGGTAGATCGTCACGCCCGAGGCGCCCAGCGCAATCATGGCCAGCGCGACAAGCGCAAGCCGCACCTTGCCGACGCGCGTCTTGCGGCGTCCCGGCAGATCAAGTGACGCCTGAGATGCCTGAGGTCCGGTGTCGTGCGGTGAAGCGTTCGAGAGTTCATTGGGTTCGGTCATGGTGTTTTCATCCGTCATCAGCTACCAGGCCTGGCGGTGCCGGATCCAGCACGTTCACGCGACAGACGCGCGGTGCCTGGCAGGGACGAGCCGGACGCGTTGTAACGGCCATCGGGCGCGTAGCCGTCATTGCGGATGCCCAATACCGACTGGCCGTAACGAATCACAAATTCCCTGGAGACCTCATGCGCAACCACCGTATCGCCCTCCATGTGAAAGTTCACCGTCGCTTCGCCGCCGTCCGGGAGTTTCGTAAAAATGGTGGGCAGGTCCCGCGCAGTCGCATACTTGAAGTAGGTAAAGCGCCCGTCGTCCCACAAGGCCGTTGGCGCAATGGCGCGATCGCCGCGCATCATGTATTGCATGTTCATGTCGCCGCCCGAAGCCGACGTCTTGACCACTGCACCCACTGCCGCGGTCGGAGACGTCGTTGCACTCGCCGACGCGGTGACGGCTGGCGCCGCCGGGGTCGGAACTCTTGCCTGAGCGCCACCGAGCGCCTCAGCCACAGCCTGCTGACGCTTGAGTTGTGCGGCCGACGCCTTCGCGCGCGTATCCGGATAGTCGAAGCGCAATACCCACGTGGCCGGCTGCGATGCCGACACGTCAGCGAGCGATATCGTGTAGGTCCGTCGGTTGGTCACGAGCACCAGATTCGTTTCTGGCTGCATCGCGCCAGGCTTCAGCAGCGCGCCGCTGTCGTTCATCGCCATGTGCCATGCCTTTGCGTCGCCGATGCCCGCTCCGTGATCGATGATGTGTTCCCCAGGCTCGAACTGGATCATCACTGCACGCCCGGGCATGGTTGCGACGCGGTACACCTGGTCAGGATCGTACGAAGCGCACTGCACATGCGGGTCCGCTCCACAGCTACGCGGCGTATCGAGCGCAAAAGCGCACGTGCCCGTCGCCACGAATACGACAAGCGCAACCGAAGGCCGGGTGAGAAGTAGATCCAGCGGACACACCGTCATGTCCCGCCCCCGGCCGGCGGCGCAGTGGCTGCACCCGACGCCGCGCCATCGGGTGTCGCGTCGGCAGGCGCACGCGTCCAGTCCCGGGTAGCCGTGTAGCTCGTGCAGCGAAAGCCATCCGGGTCAATGTCCTGCTCATCCTGCTTTTCGGGCACGTTCACGCGCGCGAAGGCGACCGTCGCGATCCAGTACGTCGGATCGGGACGCCGGGTCGCGACGTTTAGTGGGATGGCCTGGCGGGAAAAGAAAACCTGCGCGGTCGAGCCGACAAAGGTGATCGACCCCACCTTTGCAATCACACGCCATTTGTCCTTGAGCATCTTGAGTGGCCCCGTTGCTCCGCGAATGAACGTGTCGTAGGCACTTTTCTCCTGATCGTCGCTCATCAGCATGACGGCACTGTGCGCATCCTGGATCGTCTCCCAATCGTAGCTTTCGCGTAACTCGACGTATATGTGCAGGTCGTGACGGTCCGTTTTTTCCGTGAAGGACACATGGCCGTTGGCCGTAGTGGGCAGAACGTCTACTTTGCCAGTGGCATCATTGATCCTCAGCACGGCGGGTGGATTCGGTCGCTTTAGTAGTCCTAAAGCTCCCATGCCAAAAACAGCAGCAAGTGCAACACTGCCAGACAGGATCGAGCGTCGATCCGCGATCCGCGCCTTTTCTTCGGCGGCCTGTACTTTTGAACGCTCGAAATCCTGTGCCTGTTTCAGATACCACGCTACAGCGTCACGCTCGTCTGCAGTGACGTTCGCCGACGACTGCGCATGACAGATGGTCTCGGAACTTTTTAGCTTACGTCTGCTTCCGGGGTCCATCGCGGCAAACCACTGTCTGATCCGTGCCGGCATTGCGTCCTCACTTCGATTCCGTACGGCTCAGCTGCGCCGCTGGCTGGTTGACAGGGACCCACTGACCAGTTGGTTCAGGTGGTTTAGGTGGCGAGCTGCAAGCGACTAGTTGTGTGATCACCACTACCCCGCCCAGCACACGAATCACTCCCGGTGAGCGAGCACCATTGCATTGGTTGTTCATCTCTCCCTTCTCCTTTCGTTTCTCAGTGGAAGCAATGATCAAAGTACCCGCACACGTTGGACAGCACTGACAGAGCAAATCCGGCAAACGTCAACCAGCAGACCGCGAGCAGCCACCAGCGAATCATCCGTGTCATTAAAGGGTTCACATTACCTCCTACGCCTCGGCAATCGAACCGCCAGTCTTAGACGAACCACTGCCACCCCTCCTCGCCCCGGCCATAAGGGCTCGGCCAACTGTTCCAAGCTTGCCAGTCATAGTCGAAATGCCGATTCCACTCGCGAGCGCCGACGCCAGTCCGGGGAGATTTAGTGCGACGATGAAAAACACCAGGCCCATTGCATCAATCTCGACCACCTGCTTCATCGTCGGAAAGGAGGAACCGGCCGGTGCAATCTTCTGTGCGAAAGCGACCTCGATCGCGCCAGCGCCGGCAAAAAGACTCACGAGGAGAGCGTAATTGAGACACTGTCCCGCCCAGTTCCAGAAGAATTGCCGAACGGGAGGAAAGAGCGCTGCTGAAATAAACAGGGGGCCAAGAGCGAGCAGCAGCTCGAGGGCGAATTTGGCGAGAATGATGTAGGCAACGGCAAGTGCCATAAATGGCGTTGCGAAGATGACCATCACAGTGATCACCCACACAGCGCCAATGATCTGGAAATTGTGAGCATTGTCGTAAATCTGAGCACACGCATTGATGTACGCACTCAGCAGACTATCCAGACCTGAAATCGGGTTCGACTGCCCCGTAATCGCACTCGCCAGTTCTTCGCCGAGACCGTTGGCAAACGGCACGATGTAGGTCGTGTAGAACTGAATGTTCATTCCGCATGTCAGGATGAATGCCCAGGTCGCCATGCGCATGAGGAAATCGTTGATTGGTTCGTCATTGCGTCCCTGCCAGTACGTCCAGCAAATCAGGAGCACATAGATGCTGAAGCACACAGCCATGAGCGGCGATATCAATCCTATGATGCGGGTGGATCCGGACGTTATGGTCGTCAGTACGTTCGCATCAAAATCCGCAGTTATATCCGAAAAGATCGTCGTGGTGATCGGTGTATAGGACATAACGGTGCTCCCATGGAATCGCACTACTGCTGCATCGCCTTCCTGACAACTTCACTTGCCTCTTTGTCGGCTTGCCTCTGTTCCGGCGTTTCTTCCTGTTCAAGCTTTTCAGGGGTGGTCCCGAGCAGATGCGCCTTAAATTCAAGCTCTTGCCGGTGTTCGGCTGCCTCCTGCATGTTGTGCTGATGGCGATCCCATGCGAGATAACCAAGGTAGCCTGCGATCGCGATCAGGAGGCCAATGATGGTCGACAGAAGTGCCTTATTGGTCATTGGGTCCTCCGAGGAAAGAGTTCTTGAATTCGCGGTCCCGTTGCTCTTGGGCAAGCCTGATTTCGTTTTCCTGCAACCGTGCCGTCACCTGCAGTCGCGTCTGGTCGTTCGTGACCATTGCCTCTTCGGCCGCTATACGGTTCTGCAGGTCGGCCTTCTGTGCAGGATCCTGCGTCATATTCGATAGCTGCATGAGCGACTGGATGTTGTTGAAACGCGCCACGATCGCGGTATATGCCTGCTCGTTCATCGCCTTGTTGGTCGCCAGCGTGTCGTAATAGCGTTGCTGGCCAGCGGTTGCCGCGCCTGTCATGCCTTCCTGCTGTTCGATGATCCGCATCGACGAGCTGACGCCCGAAAGCCCCCCGGCCTTCGCCTGGATGTAGATGTCCTGCCATTCTTCGGGCAGATAGTTGCGCAGTGCGGGATTGTTGCTGATCAGACCGAGGCTACTGTTGCCGGTAAGTGCCTGGTACTGCGCCTCCTGATTCTGGACCTGCTGGATAAGCTGCCGTACCATCACCATCTGCTGTGCAAGCTCGGCCGGCGAGATGGTGGGAACCCCCTGGGCGTGCGCAGTCGCCGCGGCGCAGAAGACTGTCGCTACCATGATGACGCGAGGCGGAATGGCCCGATACTGAGTCGGCACTGCGAGGTTGGATTTCATGGATTCCTCCATCACGTAAGACGTTCAGACAAGGGGCTCGTTGGTCATCTCAACATTTGCAGTCAAATAAATCGCAGCCAGCTCCAAGCGTTTACGCCCGAGCGCGTCATGCAACTCTTCCGCCCACAGTTGCTCGTCGGCGCCATGCTTTGCGGTCAGACGAGTTCGCTGCCTGCGTTCGAACACGCGCAGGAGATACACCGGCAGCCACGCACCCGGGTCGTCGCCCATCTCAGCGCGTACTTCATCGAGCATCAGCACGTTCTCCCGGTCGCCCGAGAAGACCGCGATCGCATCATCAAGGCCACTCAGGTCGAAACTGGCGAAGGCCGACTGGTTGCCCTGCTTTATCAGGAAGCAGCGCGACTGGGCCGTGAGTTTCCTGAACTCCCGGAATTCCTTTCGCGTCATGCCATCGCGCAGATAGGGCGCTTCTTCGGCAGCCGGGTCGGCAAGATAGATTTTGGTAGCAATGAGGCTGCGCAACGCCGGATACAGGTCTGCAGCCTTTTGAGCCTGCTCTGGCTGCTGCGTGACGAGCCCGATGAACTCACCTTCCTTGCGGCCGCTCGCGAGCGTCTCTTCGATCTGTTCACGGATCGTGCGAAACCGGATTGGCAGCCAGTATTCCTCGATGATCGTCGCCATCAACAGACCATCACGGCGCATCAGCGTCTTCAGGTGGAACAGCCAGGCGAACGCGGGTTCAGACGGTTCGTAGTTCTCGACAAGGAACGTCTCGACGTCGAAGCCGATGCAACGCTGTCCACTCATGTTCAGCGACAGGTTGGGCGGGTTGTCGAATACCCACCAGAAACGCCCCGCTTCCGACTTGCACCAGATCGATAGTCGGGCGCGCAGGCAGTCATCGCCCTCATCTGGAATGCTGTCCAGCAAGAGGCTGAAGCGGCGCAGACGCACGTCTTCGATGTCCATCACAGCATCAACAGCGTTGCGGCACTGCATTTTCTCCGCGGCGCTCAGGTCGATCCGGATCTGCTTGCCCTGATGGTCGACACCATTCCTGCGGCCACACAGTTCGACGAGACCGTAGAGAAACTCGCGATTCTCGGGCGCATCGGCGAGCTCAAACGGCGCCCAACCTGTAGGCTTGCCCTTTTCCAGATACACGTACACACCGCCCATGGCGCGAACAAAGACTTCCCACCCCCGGCCCTTGTCCAGCACGTACAGCAGCGGTTCGAACCGGAGCAGCATGCCGATGGCAGCAGCGATGAGAGTCGTTTTGCCTGTGCCCGTTGTTCCTTTGGCTTCGAAATGACCGGCCAGCTTTTCTGCTACGTTGATGTCGCCCAGACGCGTCGCATGAAAGTTGAAATTGAAGACGTTGCCGGCACTGGTGCGAAACGGAATGATTGCCGAACCGTCACCGATCGGGTTGCCTTCAGCCTTGCCGGTCGAGTAGTCGTGGCACGCATGCATCGCGGCGAAGTTTCGCGACGACTGAACCTTCGGCCGTGGTTTTACCTTCGCGCCAGGCACTTGGGAAAAATATGTGAACGGCGCCGAGCCCGTGGCAGTCATCCATTCGACGCCGCACTCGTTCAGCGAGCGGGACACGAACAAATCTCCATTCGCGATCGCTTCTTTGGCCGTTTCACCATAAATCACGGCCGCGCCGTGATACTCACCGAAACTCAGTTCGCCCGTGTTGACGTATCCCTGAGCCTCTCGCATTTCCTTGACCTGATGCTTCGCCTTGTCACCGGCCGATTCCAGTTTGTTGATCGCGGAATCAACGGTGCGGTTGGCTTCGAACCCGGTCATGCAGTTAAACGACTGCGTGATGGTAAATTCCATCGGCAGCGTCAGCAGTGGGTTCAACTGTCCCCAGCCTGGTTTGTCTGGAAAACCCCGCAAATCATGACAGGTCGCATACTGGCGCAACGGCGTGACTCCCGGCCCACGAATGGCCACAGTGTTGTAACCGAAGTGAAGCCAACTGGACGGGATGACGTCGGTACCCGGTTCGGCTGCGACCGGCACATCAGTCCAGGTTGCGTTGACCAGATCGCTCACAAAACTGTACTGTTTTGAGAACAGCATCTTTGTGCCGTTCATGTGCTGACGCTCGTACACCTCCAGCTGTTCAGCCTCATAGTCCACCAGGTGCAGCAGCGACTGCTGTGCGAGCGATTCGATTTCCTTCAGTCCATCGTCAAAGTCGTCGTATTTCAGGATCAACGACAGGTAGTAGCGGTTTTCGTAAAACCTGTCTTCATTAAAGCGGCCGACATACTCCCTCGAGAACCACTGCATGAAACGTGGATTGAATCTGTAATTCCGGCCAAACTTCACCAGCCGGCGGGTAAAGGTCGCGTGGTAACCCAGGCGTCCACCAAGATCACGCCCCAGCTTGCTGTACGTATCGGTGTCGCGGTCGAACATTCGCTCGATCGCGACGTTCTCATGTACCTCAAACGGCACGCCGCGCTCGACGAGCGTCACCATGAAGCGGTTTCCCTCAAGATGTTGCACGTGTTTCTTAACCGGATGACCAAACTTCGGCATCCAGTCTTCGATTGCACCGAGGCTGCCGAGCACGTCACTCGAAATTCCAGGCTTGCGTGTCATGACTCTTCCGGCTCAAGCTCGCGCAGGCGACTCATGCCGCGTGGCGACGGTTTAAAGAAATCCCGATAGACCCGGCGCTGTCGACCATAGCGTAGCGGTGCGAGCGTTACAGTGTTGCCAAAACGGGGGGCCGCTCGCCTGGAGTTGACCAACGCACGAAGCTTCAGTGTCCAGAAATAGGCGCGGCAGCGCATCTCGAGCCACATAATTCGTAGACCTTGATCGTCCGTCTCGCATACGTGCTTGAAGTACATCAGCACCGGCACACCGAGAAACACGAACAGAAGTCCACCAGGACCGACTATGAAGGCGATGAGCACACCCGCGAACATCGACGATACGACCACCACCAACATCGCCATGTAGGGAACGCCCCAGATTGTCGCCGTGCGGCCAAGACCGTTGAAGCCAGGATAGCGAGCTTTTTCGTCCAGCATGGCAGATGCTCAGGTAAACAGGTTCCACAGATAGGGAGCAAGCACACCAACCACGGCACCCACCACCGCGACCTTGCCGCCTAGTGTGATGAATTCGCTCCAGTGCGCGCGATCCGCCCAGCACTCGGCCCCTTTCCATAGCAGCACACACGATGCGCAGACCCCGAGGAAGGTGTAAAGCCAGATCCTGAATGTGTTCGCTCCCTGCGTCGCCGAATCCAGACCGCCCCCTGCAAGCACGCGTTGCGGGCCAACGATTGCTCCGAGCAGCAATGCCATGTATAGCGCATCGACAAACCGTCGCAATTTTCTGAAAAATACACATTTACTGCGTCGTACTAATTTAATAAGTCTGGATTTATCGTGATACATTGACTCCTCCATTGGGTTGAATTTACCGCCCGGGCGGTTTTATCACTTGCACGTTCCTTCGTCGCATTGGTAGTCGCCAAAGGCATCCCACGCGGGGTGCGACTCGCTGCGATTACTGCCAGGGCTGAGGGTCTTCTTGATGTCGGGGATCCGGATGGTTCCGGGTCCATCTCCTAACTGTGCATCGGGCATGCGCTTCGTAACAAGACGTATCGCGGGAACGACACCGGTCGAGTCAGTCAAAGAACGAGCGCCGGCGACCACGCGCTGAACGTAGCTAGTGCCGCGATAGTCCTCGACGAGACCACGCGTGAAATTGCCGCTGTAGTAACAGCTGATTGCGGCCCGAAGCGCCAAGGCACCTTGCCCCTTCGCTACGACTGCCCTGTCGTAGCAGTCATGCAGAATCGCACTGCCAGCTCGCAGATTCGCACACGGGTCAAAAGCGGTCTCGTAAGTCAGCCCGTAGCGTGCGAGGTTGACCGAATTGACCTGTGTTAGGCCAACACTGAAATTGACCCTTAGCGCAGCTAGGGTATGAGCTGTCGCGATAGCTTCAGTAAGGTCGTGCGGCTGCCGCTCAAGATGGCCTCCGACTACGCCGATAGCATAAGGATTGAATCCGGATTCGGTCCGTACCACAGCTTCCATAGTGGTGGCGTGAACTATCGGTGCACATTGCTGAGCCAACACGGCGAAATCAAGCATAACGCGCTCCCTTGCCTCTGCCTCATGTCCCGCGGCCGCTAGACAGGATGACGACTATAGTCATTGCAGACCTCGCAGGTTTCAATAAGCTTTATGGACGACACGGAAACTCGTACGCCGATGCCGACCGTTCCACCTCACCTACCCTTTGCGACCAGCCGACGGCTTGTCCGACAGCAGCACTGACGCGCCTGTGTTCAGCTGATCTTGGACGCCAGCATCCACTCCTAACGAAGCCGATGCGTTGCGTGCACATGACTTCTCTTCAGGCGCTCTTCCGATACTCCATTCACGATATTGCGGTGTATCCCATGCTTCTTCGCCCAGCTCACAGCGAAGGCGCCATCGGATCAAACTCTTGCGAGGCTTCCCTTCAAGGGTTTTGAATGGGATGCAAGCACCCCTATACTGAGCAAGGTTGTTCAATTTCATACAATATAGGCACGTTTGTGCCAATAGTCAATATTTAGGCACATTTATGCCAGAAACTTTTGGTGCCAGGCTAATTACCGAACGCGAACGGCTAGGACTAGCACAGGGCGATATGCAGTCAATTGTCGGTGTCAGTCGTCGCGCGCAATTTAATTACGAACAGTCTGTACGGCTACCCGATGTCGGTTATCTAGCTGCTCTTGCGACGCATGGCTTCGACCTCACATACCTAGTAACCGGAAAGCGGGCGCCTCGCCACGGTTCCATAGACGAGGACTTGTTGCGGCACGTACTTATTGCAATCGACAACGCGCTTCCCGTCGAGCCGATCAACGCGGCGAAGAAGGCAAAACTCGTCGCGCTCGTCTATCAAAGTGCCTCGGAGACCGGGCAGATCGATCCACTTCTGGTTCGAAAGGCTATTGACCTTGCCTCCTGAAAGACCTTGGTTACTCAACTTACGTCTCCCAGAATGCATTGTGTCGCGCGAAAAGCGAGCGCCCGAATGCCTGCGTTTGATAGCGAGGCACGGATCCGCCTCGTGAATTCAACCGCGTGCGGTCCATCGCCGTGCAGACATAGCGTTTTCGGGTTGATGTTGATCCAGGTATCATCCAACGTTTTTACCCGGCCATCACCTGCCATACCGATGGCCTGCTCGCACGCCAGTACATCGGTCTCAAGTACCGCATTCGGATAGGAACGAGGAACGAGCTTACCCTCTCGTATATACGCCCGGTCGGCAGACCCTTCGTCAATCGCAACCAGTCCTTCGTCACGTGCAATACGCACGAGTTGACCGCCAGCGAGATCAAACACTGCCAGTTCGACATCCATGTCCCGAACCGCACGCACAATGGCGCGGGCAATATCTGCATCTTCCTCGGCCTGGTTGTACAACGCGCCGTGCGGCTTCACATGCGCGAGCCGGCCGCCAAGCCCGGCGACCACCGCAGCCAGTGCTCCCGTCTGATATTGCACACCCGCATATACCTCATCAGGGGACAAAGTCATCCACGCCCTGCCAAAATTCTCGCGGTCTGGGAAACTTTGGTGCACACCAATCGCGACACCTCTGTGAATTGCCTCATTCGTGACGCGGCGCATAGTTAGTGGATCGCCGGCATGCCATCCACACTCGACGTTGGCCGACGTGGCGTACTCGAGCAGTTCGCTGTCGTGTCCAAACCCTTCACCCAAGTCAACATTCAGATCAATTGTTTTTGCGCACATCATCTGTCGACTCCTGTTCTGACTCGCAGCTACCACCGGTGCGAACCATGCTGTCACCGATAAAGGTGTTGTCGAACTCGCATAACTGGTGGTCCACGCGAACGTGTGTAGCCCATTCAGCGGCTACACCCGCTCTCCACGGCAACAGAACGTCGGCGCGCTCGCCGTTAGACAAATGAACCGTACCGACGGCAATAAGCACTCCATACGTGATGAAGACAATCAAAAATGCCACGCACGAGCGCACGTATGCCGCTATCCGCGGATAGTGCCACCGACTTCGATCAGATCGAGTGGACATGAGTCTTGCGCCGCAGGCGCCTCCCGGTTCTGAAACGCTTTAATGATCCCGGCGTCGCCGAGTGAACCTCGCGATAACCATTCACGAACTCGCGCCTCGCCAGCTTTATGAAGCCGCATGTTCAACTCTGCATCGAATGTTGAGTTGACGACTACTCCTGCTCGCTGCATTTCGGCGTAGTTCGCCTGAATCCGAGCAGGAAGGGACCTCCACTGCGCGCGTCTCGCATTCATCGCCACCTCGTCAAGCTCACGCCTAGTTTTCTCTGGCAGTACGTCGTAGCGCGCCCGGCTCATCACCACAAATGACACGGGGTATGCATAGTAGATGGCACTGAAATTCGACAGATCCGCCTGGAGCGACCTTCCCACTGCCCCATCACCCGACGACAAAACTGCGTCAATGCCACCGACGTGCAACTGCCACTCGACGTCCCGGATGGGCAGCGTAGTTGCGTGAGCCCCGAGCGGCCCCATGACGGCAGCTGAAGATTTGTCGTATGTCCGTACGCGAAGATTTGCGATGTCTCCAATGGCTGCCACGGGCTGACGGGTCCAAAGCCCGGTGGGGGGCCAAGGGGATATGAAAAGCAGATGCAACCCTGCACGCGACAGAGCACGTTGGTATGCTGGTCCCGCCAGGCATGCTAGGCGTCCAGACTCCTCGACCGAGTTAACCATAAAAGGCAACGTCGGCAATTCGAAGATCGGATCGAAGGATGCCAGGGTCCCAGCGAACACGTCCGCGACTTGTACGCTGTCGCCGAGCACCGCCGCCACGAGATCGGTTGCTGCAGCCATATCCCTGGATTCGATCCGGCCAGTAAGAGCACCTCCCGTCTGTCTAGCCAATGCCGTCGCGAAGGACTCAACTCCTCTGCCCGCCACTGTATCCGCCGGGTGGTCGGAGGCGATGGTCCATGTCTGGTCTGCATACACTACCTCGTCTGCCAGTCCGCTCGCAAAAGCAATGACCAGCACTGTATGCCTAATGAGTTGTCCTAATCTGGCGAGATTCATCAAAGCTGTTCCACAAAGGCGACCGCATCCCGCTGTAAGCGGATAATCAGGTCCGGTGGAAGCAACTTTAGCCAAAAACGCGATGTCAGAACCAACCGGATTTTGACATTCACAAGCGACCGATTTTTTGATATGGTTTCAGGCTAACCGTGACAAACGCTATCGCGTAAGTCAGTCAAGCAACCCCTTGTCGATGGCCATGGCGACAGCGCGGGTGATATGCGATACGCCTAGCTTCCTGTTGATTTTCTGAAAGATGTCATAGACAGTTCGCTCCGACACGCCGAGCGTGTCTGCGACGTTGCAGGCTGTTCGCCCCGCACGTACAAGACGCAAGACAGCCTGCTCGCGCTTGTCCAGAGCAACCCTGCTTGCCTCCTCGTCACGCAGCGCGTCGATATGCCAGTTGAGCACTTCATCCGCGAGCGCCCGCATCAGCACGCGATGCCTGTCCTGCCAGAGCACTCGCTCGCCTTCCGGCTGGGGCAGTCCGTTGCCAATCTGCAGCAGGCCGATCACTGTACCGGAGGGACGGTGCACTGGACACACTACGGCGCTTCGAAAGCCATAGCGCGCGGCCACATCTTTAGCCCGGTGGTCATCACCGAGCGCCTCGATATCGCTGGCGAGCGTCGATGTACTGTTTCTCAAGGCGTAGTCGAGCGAAGGGTCCTTCCTGTACCACTGCTGGCTGATATACGCGTGCATCCAGCCAGGATGACACCCAATGAGGCAGCGCTGGTCGGTTATTGCTCTGGTTCTGTCAGGTACATGTAACCAGCGATAAGTATAGGAGCGGCCACCCAATTGCGGTACCACGCGCCCCATGATCTTCATCAACTCTCCCTCATTTGTGGAAGCGCGGATGTGACAAATTTCGTCGAGCGGATCACGTAAGGGCTGCCCTGATTCTGGCTGAGCCGATCGGTTTGCCAGTTGTTCACGGTAAAGTCGGTCGATGCATTGATACTGGGCCCGAAGATGATCGGCATAGGGATCCGCAGCGACGAACTCTAGCAACGTATCATCTTCGTCGATCGACAGGACCTGCGTAAACGTTGCACCATCGCGCCTAATAAGCTGTCGTTCTAGCAAGCAGGTTGCATTCGTTTGCCGCATTCGCAATAAGACACGATCGCGCGAAACGTGGACGTCCACCTCGAATATGACCTCACCGAAACGGTCTGCGCGGTCGGCGACTTCTTTCAGCATGGCAATGCCCTACGCTGCCCGACCGGCACGCATTCTGTCAGGGACAATGGGCCTGCCAAAATAGAAGCCCTGCACTTCGATGTCCCCGAAGCGGCGTAGCCAGTTCGCCTGCTCCTCAGTTTCGACGCCTTCAACCACGAGGGAAAGTCCAAGATTGCGCGCGAGGAAAACTATGCTCCTGAACGTCGCCAGCGCTGTCCTGTTGCCAGGAACGCCCTGCGTGAAACTCCGGTCGATCTTCACGCCGTCAACAATCAGATTGGTCAGTTGGGAAAGCGACGAATACCCGGTACCGAAGTCATCCAGCATCACCCTCACCCCGAGCCGTCGTAGCTCCTGAAGTCGCCGACCGACAAGAGCCGAGTCTTCGAGGATGGCCGTTTCTGTGATTTCCACTTTCAACCGTCGGGCGGCAATCGAATGCCGCTCGAGACATCGACGTATCACGTTGACGAGGTCGCCGTGAACCAGTTGTGCGGCCGAAACATTCACAGACATATAAAGCCGGCGCGTATCGACTTCTCGCCATTCACTGAGTTGGGTACAGGCTGTCTCTAGAATCAATTCGCCGATGGGAATGATGAAACCCGTACTTTCAGCAAACGGGATAAATTCAGCTGGCGCGATGACGCCTTTTTCTGGATGTCGCCAGCGCACAAGCGCTTCAATACCCTGCGTCTCTCCCGAATCCAGAGACACGATCGGCTGATACTCCAAAAAAAACTCGCGATTCTCGATTGCATACTGCAATTCCTGTTGCCGCTCGATGTCCCGCATCGCGCGGACTGACAGATCCGGAGTGTAGGCATGGAATCGACTTGCATTTGCTGATCTGCCCTTTTCCTTTGCAGCATACATCGCGAGGTCTGCCTGCCTCAGCAGATCATAGGCAGCATCGAAACCGAACTCGTAGACGGCGACACCTATGCTTACTCGCATCACGTAGCTGTTGCCACGCAGCCCGAACGCCAGCTCGAATGCGTCGATGATGGATTGAGCCATACGGTGTGCAACACCCTTGGCGTCGGTGCACTCGACGAGAACCACAAATTCGTCTCCACCGACGCGCGCGACGATCGACTTCTCTCCAGAAACGTTCACCAGACGCCGCGCAACATTCTGAAGCAGCTCATCCCCAATTTGATGACCTAGCGCATCGTTGATCCGCTTGAAGTTGTCAAGGTCCACAAAAAGTAGTGCCAGCCTGCCGAGTGAATTTTCGCGCTCAATGCACCGACGCAGGGATTCCGTCAGCAGGTATCGGTTGGGCAAACCGGTGAGTGCGTCTGTTTCCGCGAGATGCTGCATGTCCGCTCTGGCAAAGGCTAAACGCGACATCGTCGCGGTGATGATCGCTGCGGCCGTCAGTAACACGACCGTGAGAACACTCGCTAGCAGGAGATATAGATCCTTGGCGTGCCTGTATCCGGCTAGAGCATTGTTTTCGGATATGCCGACTATGACGCCCACCGGAAAACGCGTGGAATGTAGGTACGTGACGAAGCGACGCATGTGATCGACAGGATCGGTGAGAGCGTCAGCTCCTGCGTTGAGCATTGCTCGATACCCGGATGCCGGAGTGCCTATAGGCGACGTCGACACACCAGCTGCGAGGCGTGAGAGCAAATAACCATTGTCGGACATCACCAAGAGCATGCCGCCCACGCCGACGGCGTCGAGATGGTAGAAGCCTGTGGTGAGAAAATTGGGATCCTCCGAGACAACGACGACGCCCGCAAATGAGCCGTCAGGGTTGTTCAGTCGACGGGTGAACTGCAACGTCCAGTGATGGGACAGTCGACCGAGCACTGGCTGGCTAATGTAGAGACCGAGATTGGGATCTCGTTTGTGGGCGACGAAGTGGGGCCTGTCGCTCAGATTAATTGGCTTGACGTCTGGAGTCGTTGTCTGCAACACCTCGCCGGTTGGTCCAACGACGGTGACCTGCAATGCGGTGTCAGCTGAAACAAGCCCCTTCCCTTTCAGCGTATCGAGACGAAAGGTGGAAGGAGACCGCTCGTACTCATACTTAACCAACTTCACAGCAACGTCGGCGTCATGCACCGTCTTGTCGATATGCGCAACAAACGACGTTGCAACTTGGGAGGTCGCCTCAGAAACCGCGCTGCGCGCCTCCAGTTTTTCGGTGTGGATCCTGGTGATCGTGATGATCCAGATTCCCAGGATCAGCAAGAGCGCGCCTGCGGGGATCCAAAACAAGCTCAGTGCGAACGAGGGGAGGTGCAAGAGCCAGATTCTTGACGATCTCCCGCCTTCGTTGGGCTTCGCATACGCCATCAGGGCACCTCGCCGCACCATGATTCGTCCGAGCATTGACGGTACCGCGGTTTTCCCAGATATTCAGTTACGAAATGTTACATGCCCAATGCATGTATACAAACGCAACCACAGCGCTGGCAATCTCGCCTAATTACTTTGCGAATTGACCAAATGGGTAAGGGCGTTGCTGTGTCCTCCTGATATGGATTCGGCCCGCGGCATGGCGGGCTTTCCTTTGCGTTTCGAGCATGCGCGACACCCTGGAGGCGAAAGTCCCCTATCCAGCCTTATGGTTGGCGAAGCCGCAAGGACGTCGTCGTGAGGCGGAATCCGAAGGAAGAGTGGAACAAAACCAACGACCTGGCGAACAGAAACCCGATGCGAGGGAGACTTGGTCGGTCGAGGGAGCAAAGGATCACGATGCCCCAACCATCAAATGCCGGGCGGTAATGTTGGCAGGTGTCGGCAGTGTGCATATCTCGAGAAGTCTGCACGACAATGGTTGCCGAATATTTTAGTAGACGGTGAGAAAACACTAGATCGACACGAACCATGTGTCATCAATCGTAGGCGGCGCTGCCGACCCACAAAGTCAAAGTTATCCCCAAGGTCGGCATTAACCCATCAAATTCTGGATTAATACCGCTTCCAGTTCCGACTCCAGAATCTATCCCGGATTTCAAGAAACTCGAGATCGAAGGGATTGCGCATTGCCTCCTCGAGCGCGAGGCGTCATCTGTCCGGAATCGGCAGCCTCGTTGCGGCACCCCGGCTTTCGTGGTGAAGTGACTTAACGGTCGCCTTCCAGCCTGCGGGGTTTCGTGCATGGAGGCATCCTGGTGTGCACACACGGATGGGGCACCCGCTTTCATGTTGGTCACGACAAATTACGTATCAAATACTACTAATTTGCCATATCGTGCGGACGCCCATACAAAACCTGCATCAACGGGCAATAACACTACTTCGTGCTCGATTATCGTGAAACGTTACCTCAAGTTGGACAGCTAAATGCCTGTATCAAAACAATAATATCATTTCGTTTTTCTTTGCATGATTGTTTCACAGAGCGAAAAATAGGAATGGAGCGCACAAGTCTCTGAGTGGCGATGGGGATGAAAGAGTCCCTGCGGGCACCGGTCAAAACTAAAACAACTCGGCCCCACCCCGCTCGAATTTCTGCGGATCCTGGTGACAGAGTATTTCCCCATTCCTCGGCCAACTGCGCCACACCGAGCCGCCCGATCACTAACCCACGACGCTTGATCGCAACCAGTTCTGCCATGGCTACTCTGCGCCAGGAAAGCCGAACAGATCCGCCGACCTTAGGCAAATACGGAGGCCTTTTTGAGTTATGAAGGTTAACATCCACCAAAAATCTGTCGCGAAAGGATAATGAAAGAATATTCTCTCCGATGTTTCGGATTTTTACTTCTTGACGGAGGCAGACGAAAATCCTGTCACAGAAAAGCCATTTCGTTATCATCGGATGCCCGGACAGGGCCGCGGCGGCGCCGGATCACGACATACCGTGGCGTGACCGGGCTGTGGACGCCTATCCGCCCTTACACACGTTCATCGACAGGCAGGGCGAGCACGACGGCCCGGAACGACCGGCTGCCCACGCCTGCCATCGCGCGTCCGATACCAAACCCGCCGACGCATCCATAAGCCACCCTCGGCATACTGCTTACCCGACAGCACGTCACGCTGTATCGCGGCTACCTCGGGGGGGCGGTCGAGGAGTTACATCTCAGGCAATGGCGCATCGCGACCTTGCGCGGTGCGGTGGCCGCCGCCGCTCGACGTGCGCGCGATACCGAGGCCGCGCACCTGCTGCGCCGGAAGCGGGGCAGTATTCCTGCCGCCGAGCTGCACGGCCGCGACGACGTGCCGACGCTCGAGGCGTACCGCGACTAGGTAGACCCGGATGGCGTCCACGGCGAGGCGGCCCTCCGCGAGTTCGCCGCGCGTCGACAGGAAGATCGCCCGCAACGCCGGCTTACGAGTGCGCCAGCCGGCGGCGCATGTCCGGATGGAATCGGACCTCGCCGAGGCGCCCAATCCCGCCCACCAAGTCGACTGCTGGTTCGAGCCCGTCGTGGCGGCGCGGCTGGCCGTCGCGGGACTCACCATCGTCGCCGACCTGCTGGCGCTGATCCGGCGCCGCCAGCAGCGCTGGTACACCTCCGTGCCGCGGCTCGGTCCCAAAGGCGCAGAGCGCATCACGGGTTGGCTGTCGCTGCATGCTGCGTCACAGGGCGAGCCGTCGCCTCTTGCCACCACGCCGCGGTGGCAGTTCGTGGCCGGTCATCCGGCACTCGCACGGACACCCCGGCTGGGGACATTGATTGACGTAATGCCGCTGGAATCACTGCAGGCGATACCGCTACCGGCCGAACTCGACGGCTCGCAGGGCCTCAACCGCGGCCACACCTCGACCATCAGATCGCGCTCGACCGCGCTCTCGACGCATCCATGGGTGGATCGCAGGCTGCGGTGCGGATAGTTTGCAAACCGGCGCAAAGCGGAACGGTTGCTACGGTGGTCAATCATCGTCAGGCGCAAGCCGCTGTCGTCGCTGAACACACTGGACCTTGACATGTACATCAAGCGGTTTCTCGCCGATCCACAGCCAGCCGGGCGCTGGGTCGGCCAGGGCAAAGCGGAACGACTCGATCCGGCATGGCGGCCCTTCACCAAGCCGCTCCCTGGCAGCGGCCGTGAAATCGCCCGGAAGCTGCTGTCGGCCATGCGCAGCTGGCTGATCAGGCAGTAGTACCTGCCAGTCAATCCGGTCCACGGCCTGCCTAAGGTAGGTAACACGAAGCGGGCGGGCGCCGTGGCGGGCCGGACCCTAACGCACGCACAGTGGCGTTTCGTGCTGTAGCCGATCAGCCGGCCGGATCCTACGCCAGCCGACCAGTGCGATTATTTCTCGCTGCTGCTGGCCGATGCGACGGGGCTGCGCCGCGCGAAACTCGTGGCCGCCACTACTGGCGCCCTGTCACGCGAGGCGCTCGACGACGCATGGACCCTGCAGGTCCGAGGGCAAAGGCCGGCGCGAGCGGCTGGTGCCGATGCCCGTGCAGCTGATACAGGCGATCGCGACTCGCTGCAGGTACGGCCAGGGCCATGCACGCTGCAGACCGCGCCAGTTGGTACTCCATTCATCGGCCATCACAAAACGAGCCGACCACTGACACCCGACGCGCCAGCCCGCGTCTGCAAGCGCATCGTTACGCGCGCCGCGCAACAGCTCGAGTTGCCTATCCAGGCGGCGCGGCCGATCTGCGACGGGCGAGCAGCCACGGACTACGGCACACGCACGCGAACCACGCGCGCGATGCGGGCAGTGACCTACGCGACGTGCAGACGGATCTGGGGCATGCCGGCCTCAGCACGACCACTCACTATACGAAAGGGAATGACGCCCGACGCTACCAGGCCGTTAATGGGTTCTTCGAGGACGCGCTATCAGCGGGCGGGACGTAGCGGCTCTTGCGGCACAAGGCTCTGTGCGCTTCGGATGAAGATCAACCCGGCACCCGCGCGTCTCGACGTCAAGGCGGGATTTCTCCAAAACCACCAGCCTTTTACCTCGCTGATTGCGTGTCTAGAGTCTAGACACATTCACACGTCACCTACCGCCGCCGACGTTTCAGGGCGCCGCTGTCGCGTGTCGACCGACTCAAACGTGGAAGAACAATGCGCCTGAGAGCGTGGTGGGAATGGACGCATGTCCCGCCCCTCGACCGCCTGTCGATGGCCACTCGCCCCTTGGGCAGTTCCAGCGCGCATGAACGGATACCCGCATCGTCCTGGCAACGCGCGGCCGGGACGAAGAGGTGCCGATGGCCATGCGTTATCGTCTTCCGCGGACGGCTTCCTGCGTAGCCTTTACACAGCGTTGGAAGGCCCGCACCCTGCGTGGCGCTGCCCCGCAGGCCGCGTGCCCGACGACAGCGTTTAGGCCATGCGCGCCGGGAGCAGCCACCCGCGGCGACAGGCAGTGGAGGTCGGGTAGGGTCCAGACATGCACGAGGTAACGGGGATGACGCAAGCATTCTGCGGTCCACGGCCGGCCCTGTCATTCGGCAACTCTGGCCATTGACGCGCCGCTGCACGCGAGTATGTGAAGGTTACGTGCTGCCCCCGGCAGGCGCCGTGCCTCGCGCTGACGCCCAACCCGCGCTGTGATCCGGTATGCAGGTCGGCGAGCAACCGTTCACACTCGATGCCCATCATCCCCGGCATCAACTGGAAGAACAGCAAGGCGGTGCGCCACCAATCCCGGTCGGACGGTCATGTCAAACCGCGGCCCTGACTCGACGTAACTGCGTACTATCAGGCGTCGTGCAGAGCCCGGGACGACCACGCTGTGTCCAGGAAGACGATCAACCGGTTGCAGAACGCGGTCGTCTTGGCCGCGCGATTGTGTACCGGGTGCAACCGGTTGTGCGTCACCAACCGTTCTTACGTCACGGGGCGAGGACGTCGGCCCACAGTCACCGCCCCGAGTCTAGAGCCGTGGTGACTTGCCGTAAGTCGCCGGAAGCTGTCGGAACTCGCCGCGTGAATCAGGGCGAGATGGTGCAATGGGCGGGACAGTACACTGTAGCAAAGGCGCGATCGCCGCGGTCTGTGGGGGTTGGCAGGCTACTCCGCGTGTCCGCACACCCCACCGGCCAGCATGCCGAAGCGGGGCGGACGAGGCAGCGAGTGGATGAAGGGGAGCCGACGTTGGCTCGCCTTGAAACCTCTCCGAGTGCGAGCCCCAACGACTATCCCACAGATCTGTCTAGACTCTAGACACTTCTCCGGCACGGGCCACTCCGCATCCGGCGGTGAGCAGATCCCCTGTCGGATATAGAAACGGGCAACGGTGTGTCTAGAGTCTAGACACACCGTTGCCCGGACGAAAAAAAACCCGCGCGAAGCGGGCTCGACTCAGGGATGCGCTGTTCCTCAGTTCGGTTTGGGGTGAGCGTGGAACATCTGGCTGATCAGCTCCCGGATCTGTGTCTCCTGTGCGTCCGTGAGGACACCAGCCCTGATCTTCACCGTGATCCCGTTGATGTCCTTCGTGATAGAACCCGCATGTTCCTTTCCGGCGAAGAACTTGTCGATGCTACGCTCACTTGCAGAATCCGTCGTCGTAGTCCGGCGTGTGGCCAACGCCTTGATGGCCGCGGCCACCTTCCCCTGGTCCATGTCGCCCTTCACCACGAGTGGCCAGAGTTCCTTCGCGGCGTTCACACCATCGTCCCCGTACTTCCTGATGGCCGTAACGATCGCCTGGGCGGCCGTCCCGCCAAGCAGCCGTGGCTGGATGTCGAGATCTTTCCTGATGAAGTCAGGCAGATTTTCAAACGAGAGGAACTGGTAAAGCCCACTGCGCGACATCCCGAGTGCCTCGGCCATCCGCTTACGGTCGGGAAATTCTTTCTCGGTCTGTCTGATAGACATCGCGATCTCATAGTCAGACAGGTCGTCACGACTCACGTTCTCCACCAGCGCCAGCACGGCCATGTCTGCGTCGGAGCACTCCACGACCACAGCCTTCACGGCGTCGAGTCCCACCATCTTGTGCGCGCGCCACCGACGCTCGCCCGCCACAATCTGATAGACATCGTCGGAGCGACGGACCACGATGGGCTGCATCAGTCCGACTTCACGAATGGACTCCGCCAGTTCTGAGAGCCTCGCCTCGTTGAATACCCTTCGCGGCTGCCAGGGGTTCGGCACGATGTCCGAGACCGCCAGTTGCGTCGCCGCGCCAGTGGACTCCAGCTCCTGCACACGGAGTTGCGCGACGGCAAGCGCACCGGCAAGGCCAGGCGCCGTCTGCGTCCGGTTGCTGCGCTTGACCTCATCTTCCTTGATCGACGAAGTCGCCCGGATACCCGACGTCTTGGCCAGCAGTTGCTCTCGCATGTTACTCATTGCGCGTTCCTCCATTTTTCTGCATAGATTTCGTCTACCCAACGGCAGTAGTCGACAAGCGGCTGTCGTACACGCTGCAACGATTTGGCCGCGCTGTGGGTACTGCTGACGTCGAATACCGTTGAGAATGCCAGCGCTCCCGTACTCATCACGGAACTGGCCGGCACTTCAATCGAATGCAGCCAGCTCTCGTATGCGCTCTGTGCCCATGCGCGCACGATCGGTGCGGACGACGTACGTCCGTAGTCGACTCTTGAAAGCATCAGTGAGATAAAGTCGTATTTTTTGTCCTGCTCATATTTGATGAAGCTCTTCGACACGTCTGAAAACAGTCGCCAGAACGACAGCGAGCTGATGAAATCCAGGTTTTCCGGAACCATTGGCATGACCATCGCATCGGCCGCCAGGAGTGCATTCAGGTTCAGGTACGACAGCGAAGGCGACGTATCCATCAGGATGTAGTCGTAACGTTTGCGTAGCGGCTCAAGACCCTGCCGAAGTACCGTCCAGAACCGGAACCCTGGCTTCATCTTCTGCATCGCGGGCAGATGGAACTCGGCACCAATCAGTTCCGTGTGCGCCGGAATCACGTCAAGCCCATCCCAGTACGTCGACTGAACCCTTGCTTCCAGACCGCCGTCGACTTCCTGATCGTAGATGTACGGCAGCACGGTGTCGTCCGGCGTGACGTCCTTTTCTGCGTACAACCCGCACAGTTCAGATAGCGAGGCTTGTGGGTCGAGATCGACGACAAGCACCTTGCGCCCACGCAACGTCAGCCCCTGTGCAAGGCACATGGTTGTGGTGGTCTTCGCCGAGCCCCCCTTCAACTGGGCCGTTATGACGATTTTGCCTTCCGGTTCACGCGTTCCCGTCACGAGCGGCGTCTGGTAGATATCAGAGACTTTCTGGACCCAGATGCGCGCTTCTTCCAGCGTGAACGTGCGGGTGCGGCCGGTGCCTGCGGCAGTGCCGGGCGGCAACTCGCCATCGCTCTTGGTGGCGAGATACTGGACCTGCGAATGAGAGATGTTGCACATCTCCGCAATCTCCCCTGTTTTAAAAACAGGCGCAGCTTTTCGAGGTCGGGGAGCGAGAATGGTGTCACGCAGTTCGTCTGTAAAAATCGAAACCCTTTCAGCGAACTGGCTAATCTGCTCAAGAGGAACCGTTCGATCTACAGCAGGAAGTTGGCTCGTTTTCACCATTCTGAGGTTTATCCGAAAATTTCGATAAACCTCAGAATACAGGAAACACTTGAAATTTTCCCTATAAAGCGCTGTTTTTCATGCGAAGTTCCGAAAAAACAACCGTCATCGCGACGATTTGTCAAACTTCGGTGCGATCGCAGCCGAAGCACAACATGTCTGCGCATCCGTAACCGCTGCGATCCCGTCGCGGAGAGGGGCCTGCAGTCGGTCTAAGCGTCACCGACTGGGGCGGCAAGGTGAGGTCATTTGTGCGCGTTCGAAGACGCACGCCATTATGCCAAAACGGCTTTGCTTAAAATTGCGGCACATGGTGAGGTCCGTTGTGCACAATGTGACGCCTCGAAAACACGCACGGCCAGAAATTGCACAAACAACCTCACCTTCCTCTGATTACGACGCCGGCTGGCAATGATTTTGGCAGACCCGAGACGAGATGCACAATCAACCTCACCTTCCTATGCGCGCGTGAGCCCAAAAGCCAGGGCTTCGAGAGCGGAACAATGCGGCCAGAACTGACGCGTAGCACAATCAACCTCACCTTCAACAGATTTTCCGTTCTTGCACAATTAACCTCACCCTCCGTGAAGCATCGACAACTAACTTTTCTGAAGACGGGTTGGTTTGTTGTTTTAAAAAGTAAACCACCCGACCAACCAACAGGGACCTCGGAGTTTGTTTATTTTCAACACCTTAACCCCGGAAAGGTGAGGTGTAGTGTGCCAAAGGTGAGGTTCGCTGTGCATGAAGGTGAGTGCCGCTGTGTGACAGGGGTGAGGTCTGCTGTGCAGCAAGGTGAGGTCTGATATGCACATTTTTGCCCGTCAGTGCTTGGGTGAGGTTGGCTGTGCGCGGCGAGAGATGCGCGAGGCGGGCCCACACTGGCAACGGTTTGACGGAAGATCCGGGTCGGTGATGGTGAGGGTTGTTGTGCTGAGGTGAGGTCAATTGTGCTGGTCGTCGAGGCCCCGCGGGTGGGCAACCAGCGCCGCTGGCTGATGGTGAGGTTTTGTGTGTTGACAGCTCACCAATGGATGCTACATTCCGGGGCAGCGAAAACAAAGGGCGGATGGGAAC